>JAKQIZ010000083.1 GCA_029561465.1 Deltaproteobacteria bacterium
GCTGGGTAAAAAGATCGCCGTCTGCCAGGCGGTGACCATGGCGCGCCTTTATGGCTGGACCGTCGGCCTTACCAAAGAGGACATCGTTTGCATCCCGGCGGCTTTCGCCTTCGGGTACAGCGATGCGGAGGATTCAGCGGCGGCCCTGGGGAAATTGTTTGGCATCGGCAGCTACACGCAAACCGAAGAGATCGGCCGGGCGGAAGCACAAACAATTCATAGACTTGCCCGAGGAGAATACGAAGCGATCCTCCTCGCCCCGCTGGCGCGGGCGACCTTCGCACCCGATACGATCGTATTTTACGGCAATCCGGCCCAGATCATGAAACTGGTCCAGGGATGGACCTACGACAAGGGTAAGCGGGTGGAGGGCCATTTCGGCGGCAAGGTGGAATGCACGGAGTACCTCCTGGCGCCTTTCCGGACCCAGACGCCCCGGATCGCCATTCCCGGCACCGGAGATCGGATCTTCTCTATGACCCAGGATGACGAGATCGTCTTCGCCATCCCCGGCGGCCGGCTCGCGGAGTTGGTCCAGGCCCTCCCGGAAGCGGGGAAAAAGGTGGGCGCCGTGTATCCGGTTCCGGTTTTCCTCAACTTCCAGCCGGAATTCCCAAAGCAATTCAGGGAGTTAGGTAAAGAGTTGGGGGTTTCGTAGCGAGGTCGTTCGCCGTGTATAACAATTCATGCTGTCAGCCGCGTAAGCGTCTGCCGGAGTCATCTTTTTAGGGGTTCGCCAATGGTTGCCGCCGCCCGCCGGGCGGTGGCGACAAAGTCCCGTACCTTACTGATATCCTTCCGGAAACGGATGGGGCGGCCCTGAGCGTCCACGGCGTTGGTCCGGGTGCAACTGTCCACCCCGGCCGGCTGCACCCGGGCGATGGCGGCGGCGGCGTTTTCCGGCCCCAGGCCTCCCGCCAGGATCACCGGCAGGGGACTGGTCCGGACCAGCCAGGCCGCCGCCTCCCAGTCGCATGTCATCCCGGTGATACCCACAAAACCGGTCACCGGCTGCGCAGCATCGCCCCCGGCGCCGCCCGGCCCAGTCAAGAGCGTATCGGTCATGAAGAAATCGCTCACCGGGGCAAACATCTCCACCAGGGCGGCAAGCCCGGCCCGGGGCATCGCCGCCGCCGGGATGGGCAGGGAGCGGGTGATCTTCACGTCCGGGAATTTATCTCTTACAAATCTTTGCAGATCGACGATTTTTCCCGTCGCGGCGCCCCATCCCCCCGGCGCCTCCGGACCAAGCCCGGGCTCGGGAATGAGGTTTTCGCAAAAGTGGACGATATCCGGTCGGTAGTAATCCAGAAGCCGTGACACCGCATCGACGTCGCTGAACAGGGGGATCAGGCTGCTCCGGGCGTCCGTCCCCGCGGTCAGACGGACCGCCTCCCGAAGGGTCGGATCGCGCCAGTTATCCCGGTCCAGAACGACGCTCCCGATATGGTCCACCCCGAGGGCGATCATTTGTTCCGCCTCCCGGGGCGTCTGAATTTCGTAGATCTGAATGAGCATCGCTTCCCCCTATCCGGTGGGCAGATAATACATTCTTCCCGGAAAGGCAAGCCGGCATGTCCGCGACACGGTAAAGGTTTACCGCCGCCAATACCATCACGATGCCCGAACTAACCCTCAAGGCCCGTAATATCTCAGAAACATCTGACATTTATAGGGTTTAAAGGTCTTATTATCCTCTGTGGATTCGGGTGCATTTTGGGGTACCTTTTTTTTCTGGGTCGTCATTTTTGCGCTCTCCTTTCTCAATTCTCCACTTCCGCTCGGGCAGATGGAACATATCCTTGCGGAGTGGATATTTAAAACCCTCAGTGGCAGCGAAACAATCAGTATCCATATGATTTTTTTCTAAGACATATCGAAAGGGGGCATCCGAGAATGGCCTATGCCGAATGCGGCAACAACCACGGAAGTTGTCTACATCAAGGCGAAAACATGCTGGTATTCTTTCGCCCGCCGCGGGCCGGGAACGCCGGTACAGAGCCTGCTTGACAAGCCCGGCGCCATGTGTTACCGACGAAGGCAATTTAAGGAATGATATAAAATGGTTATATCTTCACCAATCCTGCCGGATCTCAAGGGTCGCGTTCCCTTTCGCCTGGGGACCACCTCTTATATCCTTCCCGACGCGATTTTACCCAATGTCCGCTTTCTGGCGCCCTTGCTGGACGAGATCGAACTCGTGCTGTTCGAAAGCGGCCGGGAGGACAATCTGCCCTCCGGGGAAGACATCGCCACCCTGGCCGCCCTGGGGGAGCAATACCGCCTGACCTACAACGTCCATCTCCCCACGGACGTCCTCCTGGGCCATCCCGATGCCGACGTCCGAGCCGCCGCCGGCGCCACCATCATGAGGTTCTATGAACGGACCCGTTCCCTCCAGCCAACAGCCTATTGCCTCCACCTGGAAAAGGACCGGCACCAGGAAATGACGCCCGACATTGTGGGCGTCTGGCTAACCAACCTGCTATATTCCTTGGAGATTCTCTTCGCGGCGGGGCTGCCGCCCTCCCTCGTGGCCGTGGAAAACATCGATTATACCTTCCACTGGATCTATCCCCTCATCAGGGATCTCGACCTGCCGATCTGCCTCGACATCGGCCATCTGCTGATTCAGGGAGAAGACGTGGAAACATATCTGGATCTTTACGGCGACCGGACCGTCATGATCCATCTCCACGGTGTGGAGGAAGGCCGGGATCACCGTTCCCTCATGGGGATTCCCGACCGGGAATGGCGGATCATCGCCGCATTCCTGAAGGATTATCGGGGCGGCCTGTCCATCGAGGTCTTCTCCCGGAACGATCTGCACCGTTCCCTGACCAGAATGGAGGAAATGCTCTGATGGCCCGGATCATCCTCATTACCGGCGGCAGCCGGAGCGGCAAGAGCGCCTTCGCCCAGCAACTGGCCGAATCTATATCGGAAACGAGGATCTATCTGGCCACATGCCCGGTGGTGGACGGAGAGATGGCGGCCCGGATCGCCCGGCACCGCCGGGACCGGGAAGACCGATCCTGGCTGACCATCGAGGAGGAAACGGCCTTGGCGGAGGCCCTGGGGTGGGGACCTGACACCGGGGTCATCGTCGTGGATTGCCTGACCCTCTGGATCAACAATCTCATGTACGGGGCCGAGCAGCGGGGCGAAACCCTCACGGAGGATGACATCGCCTATAAAGCCCGCGAAGTTTTACGAGTGGCCCGTTTCGGGGCGGAAGACGCCGCCGCCGCGGGAAAGGCGGACCCGGAAGTGCGGGCGACCGCTAATTCCATAAATCATTCGGGGACGCCGTCGGAAACGCTGATTTCGGAAGCGGCGCCTTCCGAGCTGCCAGCCGGGGCTCAAGCTACCGGGCCGCCCGGAATGGAAGCACCCCCGGAAAAGCCGCCCCCGAAACCTGGTGACACCGCCTCTCCCGCATTTACCGGGACGGCGGCCACAGCGCCTCCCGGAACTCGGACGGTGATCTTCGTGACCAACGAGGTCGGCATGGGCATCGTCCCCGAACACCCTGGCGGCCGCCTGTTCCGGGACCTCGCCGGGAGGTGCAACCAGGTGTTCGCCCGGGAGGCCGACACCGTCGCCTTCATGGTCAGCGGGATCCCGATGTGGATCAAGGGTAAATCGCCGGGCAAAAAGTAATTTTTTCGCCCACCCCAATTAATCCCGGCAAGAAAAGAGATTTTTTAAGGCTTTTGCCGAAGCGTAAATAAAGAGCGGAAGGAAGCATATCATCATGACTTTACTGGAATCTATCCTTCAGGATTTTCCCCGGATCGACATGGATGCCCGGGCGGCGGCCCGGGCACGTCTCGATCAATTGACCATGCCCCACTGGGCCCTGGGGCGCCTCATGGATCTGGCGGAGGAGCTGGCCGGCATAACCGGGCAGATGCCGCCCCCCGTGGCCGGAAAGACCGTCGTCACCATGGCGGCGGATCACGGCATCGCCGCCCAGGGGGTGAGCGGCTATCCCCGGGAGGTCACGGTCCAGATGGTCCACAACATCGTTGCCGGCGGCGCCGGGATCAACGTCTTGGCCCACCTTGCCGGCGCCCGGGTGGTCGTCGCCGACCTGGGGGTGGCCGGAGATCTTTCCGCGCTAACAAAAGCCGGCAGGATCATTGACAAAAAAATTGCTCTGGGGACGATGGACATGACCCGGGGACCCGCCATGACCCGGGCTCAGGCCGTGCAGGCCGTCGAGGCGGGGATCGAGATCGCCCGGGAACTGGGACCGCAGACCCACGTCTTCGGAACGGGAGAGATGGGGATCGGCAACACCACGCCCAGCAGCGCCATCGTCGCCCTCTACGCCCGCACCCCCGTCGCCGATGTTACCGGCCGGGGCACGGGGATCGACGACCGGCAACTGGTCCACAAGGTCGCCATGATCGAAAAGGCCATAGCCGCCAATGCCCCCGACATAAGCGATCCAATCGATATTCTTGCGAAACTGGGTGGATTCGAGATCGGCGGAATCGCCGGTTTGATCCTCGGTGCCGCCGCACAACGGAAGCCGGTGCTGGTGGACGGCTTCATCTCCACCGCCGGCGCCCTCATCGCCGCCCACATCGAACCCCTGGCCCGGAACTTCATGATCGCCTCCCACCGGAGCATGGAGCCGGGACACCATATAGCCTTGAAATGTTTGGATAAAAAGCCGCTCCTTGACCTGGATCTCCGCCTTGGTGAGGGAACAGGGGCGGCCCTGGCCTTGCATTTAGTCGAGGCGGCGGCGCGAATCCTCACGGAGGTGGCCACCTTCACCGAGGCCGGCGTCTCCCAGGCCGGGGGCTGATGACCCCTACCCCGGCCCTTACCGCCCCATAGCGGAGAAGGTGTTTGGTGTTATTATCAAGGATTTCAGACTCCTGGACGACTTCGGATCGGGTTGGCCAGCGGCTGGAGAAACGAAGCCGATCCCGGGAATGATCGCCCCGCAAGCCGTAATTCCCTCGAGGTGCATGTTCCGATGAAGGCACTCATTGCCGCTTTTCAGTTCCTCACCACGTTCCCGGTGCCGGGAGGCAAAGGCATCGGGGAAAAGGATATCGCCGACAGCCTGCCCTTTTTCCCGGTGGTGGGCCTTGTTATCGGCGGAGCGGCGGCGGTCGGCGATTTTGTCTTTTCGCTCTTGTTTCCCTCCGGGGTCGCCGCCGTCCTGACCGTCCTGCTCCTGGTCCTCATAACCGGCGGCCTGCACCTGGACGGCCTGGCCGACACCGCCGACGGCATCTTCAGCGTCCGTAACCGGGAGCGGATGCTGGAGATCATGCGGGACAGCCACATCGGGACCATGGGGGTCCTGGCCGTCTTTTTCGTCCTCGCCCTGAAGATCGCCGCCCTGGCGCCGCTGATCCATGACCAGCGTCTGGGGATCATTATCCTC
>JAKQIZ010000084.1 GCA_029561465.1 Deltaproteobacteria bacterium
AGAGAGGTTGAACTCGTGGTATCCCTGTCCGTCGCCCCTGGCCAGAAAGAACTCGAAACAGGTGGCGTTCCACAAGCCGTGGCGGCGCTCCCTGACTGCATCGACCCCTGGGAGGACGATCCCGGAGAGATCGCCGGATAAGCCCTAGCATATTCATAAACAGTATAAATGCCATTTCATACAGTAAAAATGCTTGCTGATACATAAAATACCGGCTTTTGTGCTGTTTTAAACTTACCATTCTTTGCAGAATATCTTGATTTACAGTCTAAATACCCTGTTTTAATGTATGAAATGGCCTTTTTTAGCGTGTTTTGCTGAAAAAGGCCATTTTTTCATCTACTTTGCACAACTCCAGGCCGATCCGGAAACGCCCGCCCCATCCCGCGTTGACACCCCCGGCCCCCTGCGCTGACCACGCCGGCGGCTCTCCGCTACCGCGCCTCCGGCGAGGGGAACCAACCGCCTCCGGGCTCACCACCGGGAAAGTGTCTCTCAGGGCATCCCTTCCCCAGCTCCACCGCCCATCGCATCCGGGTTGATGTCCGCCGTCACGCGGCCCGTCAAGGCTTCCCCCCCACGCCGCTTCGCGCCGCGGGTCCCCGCCTGGACGGACCACGCGCCGGCAGACTGGTGAACGGTGCCGATGGGCGGCTCCGCCGGGGAAGGGAAAAGCGCCTGGTCCGTCAGTCGCCGTCCAAAAGCGGACGGCGACAGCGAAAGCCGGAACACGAAGCCGGGGCCGGATCGCTTCACGCGAGCCGGCCCCGGCCCCCTCGAGGTTGCCACACCCCGGCCGATCCCGCATCGTGCGGGGCGGTCCGGAAACTCAGGCCTTCGCCTCGATCGCGAATTTCAGCCCCAGGGAGTTCAAGAGATTCCAAAGGCTTCCGAATTCCGGGTTCCCATTCCGAGAGAGCATTTTATACATGCTTTCCCGGTTGAGCTTCGCCAGCCCGGCGACCCGGCTCATCCCCTTCGCCTTGGCAATGTCTTTCAGAGCCAGCAGAAAAAGCTGAATGTCATCGCTTTCAATGGCTTCCTCGAGCGAGGAGTTGAGATACTCCGCCGCCTCGTTCGGGTCCTGCAGCGCCTTCAAGAGGCTCTCCTCGTAGGGCTTCGAAGGTTTAATCGTCTTTTTCATCGTCCCCGCTCCTCCTCTTGTAGTCGCTCAGATACTCGCCCGCCGTTTTGATGTCGGCGCTCTGGCTCGATTTGTCCCCGCCGCAGAGCAGCAATATGATTTTGTCTCCTACCTTGGCATAGTAGAGCCGATACCCCGGCCCGAAATCGATTTTCAACTCCATGATCCCAGGGCCGACCATCCGGAATTTCCCGGGGTTCCCGGCCCGGAACCGATTGATTCGAGCACGAATTTTCGCCCGGCCCTTGGCGTCATTCAGCCCGTCAAGCCAGTCCTCAACAGGCTGCTTTCCGGTCGGCAAAACGTAATTGAGAACGGTTTGATTCATTTCGCCCTCACTCTAATTGTAGTCCATGGACTACAATTTATCAAGTCCTTTTCACCGTCAGCTGATCACCCCGGCGCACCTGGCTCCCATCTCGCCCTCGCCGAACGCCTTCACGAATTCGACGGCGCCGGGCGTCTCGAGCCAAAACCGGCTGTAACTTCGCCAGAAATCCGCCGCCTCGGCCACGCTCCCCATCGCGTAATCCCGATCGTCGTCCTCCCGGCCGCGCCTGACGGTGGGCTTTTTCCCGCGCTGAACGATCCTCAGAATATTCCGCTGATGTTCCGCGGCTATTTTCAGCAAGGCCCGCGCCTCATCCGCCTGCCCCATCTGAAACCGCGCCAGAATCACGCTCCACACAAAATCCGGAAGCATGTCATCCGGGTATTTCCGGGCCAGCTCCAGCACCGCCGGCGCCCGATGCCGCTCGAAATAACAGGCCGGCAACATCGCCCGGCATCCCAGGCTGTCCCCCGGATCCAGCAGCAGCAACTCCTCGAGCTGGTTCTGCGCAGCTCCGAAT
>JAKQIZ010000102.1 GCA_029561465.1 Deltaproteobacteria bacterium
CACATCCCCGAAGCCCGCCCGGGAGCGGCGGATGGCCTGGACGACCCGGTCGATGGCCTGATCCTGGCCGAAGATCCGGGTCTTCAGCTCCATATCGAGAAAGCGGAGGCGCGCCCCTTCCGACGAGGAAACGGATTTCTCGGGAATCCGGGCCATCCGGGCCACGATACGCTCCACATCCTCAGGGGAAATGGTGACGGTTCCCCCGTCCTCCCCACGGTACAGGCGGGTCTTGGCCCCTGCTTCGTCCATGACGTCGATGGCCTTGTCGGGAAGGTAGCGGTCGTTGATGTGCCGGGCCGCAAGTTCCGCGGCTGCCCGCAGGGCTTCTTCCGTATAGGCGACCTGGTGATAGGATTCGTAACGGTCCTTCAAGCCCTTGAGAATATTCACCGTATCCTCCACCGACGGTTCGGGGATGTCTATGGATTGAAAGCGCCGAGACAGGGCCCGGTCCTTTTCCAGACATTTCCGGTACTCATCGTAGGTGGTAGCGCCGATGCACTTCATCTTTCCGGAGGTAAGCACCGGTTTGAGGATGTTCGAGGCATCCATCGCCCCCCCGGAGGCGGCGCCGGCACCAACGATGGTATGGATCTCGTCGATGAACAGGACGACGTTCTGGATCTTCTGGAGCTCGGCGATCACCTTTTTCAGTCGTTCCTCGAAATCCCCGCGGAACCGGGTCCCCGCTATGAGGGCACCCATGTCCAGGGAATAGATCTTGGCGCTTTTCAGTGGTTTGGGAACCTTGTCCTGGGCGATCAGTTGGGCCAGGCCCTCGGTAATGGCCGTCTTGCCTACCCCCGCTTCCCCGACGTGGACGGGGTTGTTCTTGGCGCGGCGGCAGAGGACCTGCATGGTCCTTTCGAGGATGTCCTCCCGGCCGATGAGGGGATCCAGTTCCCCCGACCGGGCCTTCTGCACCAGTTCCGTCGTGAAGGTGGCCAGGATCTTGTTCTCCTTCGGGCCCGCCGGGTCCTTCTTCTCCCCCTCCCCCGTCCCGGGCTTTTCCCGCGGGGACGCCGTAATACCGTGGGAGATGTAATTCAGCAGATCCAGGCGCGTGATGCCCTCGCGGTGGAGGAAAAAGGCGGCGTAGGATTCACGCTCGTCGAAGATGGAGATCAGGATGTCGCCGATATCGAGTTCGCCTTTCTGGGCCGAGGTGGTGTGCCAGACCGCCCGTTCGATGACGTTCTGAAAACTGGCGCTCTGCACCGGGTCGGTCTCCCGCTTCTGTTTCGGCAGCTTGGTGGCGAAAAAATCCTCCAGACGGTTCTGGAGACTCTTCACATCCCCACCGCAGGACCGTATGATCTCGCTGGAAGATTCATAGAACAGGGCCGCGAAGAGGATATGCTCCGGCGTGAGATATTCGTGGGAACGGAGCTTCGCCTCCGTGTATGCCGCCCGGAATATGGAATCAAGTTCTTCACTGATTTTCATGACTTACTCCTGATGTGCTTCAAACCCTTTCATAACTGCTCTTGAGGGGGTAGCCGCGGCTCTTCGCCATGGCGTGGACCCGGTTTACCTTGGTCACGGCGATATCGTAGGTATAGACGCCACAGACGCCGTGACCGTGCCGATGGACGTTCATCATTATCTTCATGGCCTCCGCGGCCGGCTTTTGAAATATCTCCATGAGCACCTCCACGACAAAATCCATGGTGGTGTAATGATCGTTGTGAAGGATCACCCGGAACATGGCCGGCTCATCCAGATACACGAACGTGTCCGTTTCGGTGTCCCCGTCGTACCGGGGCAGTGTGTTTTCATCATCCGGAACCATGGGCTTACTCCTGCACCGAACTGAAGTTCTATTTTATGAATTGTTGCCAGAAATGCAAGGGGTCTATGCAAAGAAAGTAGACAGCCATATTCTCCATGAATATTGAGCGTTTATTGGGTATCTCCAGATTGATTCATTAGTTTTTGGCCTTTCAGTGGACGGGTGGACGGCGGAAGGTGACTTTTTTTCTTCCTTTTGATATAGAAGTCAAGCAGCGCGGACCCGGCCAATTGCCCACCGCCGGGAAACCGACACTCGGCAGAAAAAACTATAACAGATCCGGGGGCAATAAAAATAAATCCTTCATATTCTGGAAAACAAGGGTCATGGCACAATCAGGAAGGGCGTTTGTCGACGCCTCGCTTTGGCCCGGCTTCCGGAAAAAATCCTTTGTGGTTCTTACGATAAAGATCTACCCGGCAAACAGAGAGGGAACATGAGATTTCAGAGCTGGGAGTGTCAATACTCCACATCGGCCGGCACAGACGTCATCGACATTACCGGCGACGTTGCAGCGAAGGTACGGGAGGCAGGGATCGGCACAGGCCAGGTCTTGATTTCCGTACCGGGTTCCACGGCGTCCATCACCACCATCGAATATGAAAGCGGCGTCGTCCGGGACCTAGTCGAAGCCCTGGAGCGCATAGCCCCCGCCAGCATCCCTTACCGGCACGATGCCCGCTGGGGAGACGGCAACGGCTACGCCCACGTCCGGGCCGCCCTCCTGGGGCCGTCGGTGGTCGTTCCCATCAGCGGCGGCCGTCTGGTCCTGGGAACCTGGCAGCAGCTCGTTCTCCTTGACTTCGACAATCGCCCCCGCCAGCGTCGTATTTTCCTGCAAGTATTGGGAATATAAATATAACTCTCGTATATCAGAGGGAATAAGGGGGACAACATGAGCAGCAACAGCACGATCAGGATCCTGATGGCGAAGTTGGGGGAAGGTTACGAGGACGCGGTGGGAAAATTGTGCATAGCCTTCCGGGAGGCGGGCTACGAAGTCGTATACGTGGAGAATCAGCGCCCCGAGGCCATCGTCGCCTCGGCCCTCCAGGAAGCGGTGGACCATATTGGCATCACCACCCTCCCCGGCGCCCGGATCGAAGACATAGCCCGGGTGATGGAGCTCCTCAAAAAGGAGGATCTATCCTATGTGCGGGTCACCGCCGGCGGCTTCCTGGATTACAACGACATCCACAAGGTAAAGGAGGCCGGGGTGGTGGAGTTCTTCCCCAAGGGAACCTCCATATCGGAACTCATCACCTGGGCTAAAGCAAACATCACCCTGACGGACGACTGGTCCAAATAAGATGAATTCGTTATAAGTCATGATGGGGACAGCGAAGTAAAAAGCTCCAGAGGCAAGGCGGCGTTCCGTCACCAAGGGTAAGGAAAATTTCCGACCCTTTTCCCAACCGGGTACCTTCAGGGAAGCATATTAAATATTATCAATGAATACAGTTAGTTTGGCGAGTGTTTCCGATGAAAAGGCGGCGTCCCGGTGACAGCCGCCCACGAGGAAAGAGGGGCAATGCAATCCTCACGAAGCAATGACCGTCGGCATGGGGAAAAGGGCCTCCCAAAGAATACGGGAAGCGATCCGCCCGGCCCGGGTGGGGCCGCGGCCGCCGCCGGGTCAGCACCCGGCGCTGAGGATCCGTCGCGCCTCACCGCCAATGAACACGCCGCCTATCCGGACCTCCTGCGGGGACAACTGGAAAAAATCCCTGGATTGAGAAAGGTTTCCTTCTATACCCAGGAGTTCGGAAACTGGCACAAGGAAACCGGGGAACTGCTGGGAAAGGTTTTCGGCGGGAATTCCCACGTCTGCCAGGCTTTTCAGGCCGTTATGTTCACCCCGCTGTTCCTCAGTTGCCAGGGCGGCGACACTGTCTTTGCCGAGGCCTACCAGCAGGGGCTGACGGAGGTGCATGCACTGTTGCGGTCCTGCTTCGACAGAACCTGAACGGGCGCCACTTCCCTACACGGGTGTCTCCCGGCGGCCCCGGTTTTCCCGGAATGCCGCCGCGGCTTCGTCGTACAGTTCCTCTTCCCGACCTCGGTATTTAGGGGAAAAATGGAAGATGATCATCCGCTTCACCCCGGCGGTCCCCGCAAGCAGTCCGGCCTGACGGGCCGTGAGGTGATGTTTACGGGCGGCCTGGTCGGCATCGGCGTGGAGGAAGGGCGCTTCGATGAAGAGGATATCCACGCCCCCGGCCAGGGCGAGAATCGTCCGGGCGTTGGCGGCGCTGTAAACGGCGTCGGTAATGTAGGCGATCTTCCGGCCCGGAGTGATCCGGACGATCTTTTCCACCAGTTCCCCCAGGGGCACCTGTCTTTCCCGCTTCATCCCCCCCGCCTCCTTCCACCGGATCCGCACGGGGAAATCCGGCGGGCGGTCGTCGATGAGACAGTCCTTGAGATCGTTCAGCCAGGATCCCGTGGGAAGCCCCAGTTCGGCAAGGGCGTCTTTGCGGATGTTGATCCGGCGCCGCTCTTCCAAGCGGAAGGCCAGGCAGGGCGTCCGGTGATCCAGAAAAGCCCCCCGGAGGCTGAAATAACGGTCGGCACACAGGAGGCCGTCAAAGGGCCGCTCTTCCCCTTCCCCCTCCGGCCGGAAGCCGTGGCGGCAGGAAAAACGCCGGGTCCGCTGCCAGCCCTCCGGACTCACCTCCGTAACGACAATATCGAAATCATTAACATATTCCTCCACCAGGTTCCAGTTGTACGCCCCTAGGCGCCCCTCGATCTGGCCAAGAAATCCCGGGGGTCCGTACAGGGCAATCTCCCGGTTCCTTCCCAGGCAGAGGCGCACCAGGTGGTCGAAACCAATGAAGTGATCCATATGGGTATGGCTGATGCAGATATACTCGATCTTCAGGATCTTCCGGGGCGGCAGGTTGTAGATCTCCCCCAGATCGAACATGAGGGCCCGGCGCCGGTATTTCATTTCCAGATAGACCCCGGGATCGCCCCCGGGAGGATTCACCAGGACAGCGCTGAACATCATCACCCCTCCAGACGGGAAGAAGAGCGGTTGACGGCGCGATACGCCGGCCGAGGCAGTGACGGTTTCACTTTGACTTTTTCCTCAGAGAAAGAAAGGAAGCTTCGGGAGGTTGTCCCGGCAAGCATACACTATCTTCGTTACAAGGACTGATCATTTGCCGGCGGCGTGGTCAATGCCGCCATGCGGTCGGCGATCCGGGCGGCAATTTCGTCGATAAGCCGTCGCGCCCCCTCTTCCGGCGCCGCCCCGCCCGAGGGAAGGAAAGGGTATATCTCCACCGGACCGGTAAAGACCTTTGCCAACAGCGCCGCAGTTCGCCGTTGCCGGGCCGCCACCTTGTCCCGCCGCCCGTACTGATCGTCGGAGGCCTCGTTGCCGCCGAAATCGTCCACCAGGACCACGGGTCCGGGCATCCCCCCGGGGCAGGGCAAGGACAGGGGGCCGCGAATCCGTTCTCGAAGCCCGGCGCCGCCTCCGGATTCCCGGATACGCCGCCAGAACTCCTCCTCATCCTTATGGAAGCCGATATCCGCTGAATTGGCGACAATGATGGCTTGTCGCGGATCGACGGCGTCGCTTGCCCCCAGGGGAACGGCCTCCATCCCCAAGATCCGTAAATGACCCACAATAGCCGCCGTGGCCTCGGCGTAGTGATCCGTGGCCACCACCACGACCACTCGCGGGTGGTCGTACAGTGCCCTCAACAGGGGGTGCCACGAGGGATCGATCCGGGAACACTGGAGGTACCGCGCCACAAACGCCGATGCGGCCCGGTCCAAAGCGGGGAGGGCGGTGATTTTCTTCTCAGCGCTCCACGCCGCGCTGATCTCCCGCGTCAGGAGATGACGGTAGCCGATAGGACCGCGGCTTCCCTCCTCCCAGGTAGGATTGACGAGGCGATCCCAGAAGGTCTCCGGGGCGGCGATGCTGAATTCCGCCAGTCCTGATCGACGGAGTTCTTCCACCAGGATATCGCTCCGGGCAAAGGCGACGGCATCAAGGGAGAGGGTCCCAGAATAGTCGAACACCACGGTCAAGCCGACCTTATCCGTCTCCGTATCCGCCACTTTCGTTCCGTCGCATTTCCGGATCCCTCCCCATGCCCGCCCCTGCCGGCGCCGGGAGCAGATTCCCATCTCATGACACCGGAGCCCCTCAACTTCCATGACGGTCCGGCGAAAATCTTCCGAACGGGAAGCACGGAAAACAACGCCCGGCGAGACGGCACGGATCGTGACTCCGGGACGATCAGTCCGTCTTTGGAACCCGCCCGTCAGGGTTGCGGTACGCCGAGATGATCAGGCACAGTTCCCGGGCCGCCTGGAGGGGGTCCGCAGCGGCGCAGATCGCCGAAACCACGGCGATGCCGTCGGCCCCCGCCGACATCACCGCTCCGGCGTTGCCGGCGTTGAGACCGCCGATCGCCACCAGGGGATGGCGGGAACGGGCCCGGATCCGGGTCAGGCCGTCCAGCCCCCAATCGCCTCTGGTATCCGTCTTCGTCGGCGTCGCGAAGATCGGGCTCACGCCCAGGTAATCCACGTCCCAGCCCTCCGCCTCCTCCACGTCCTCCCAGGTCTCCACGGAAAGACCAATGATCTTTCCCTTCCCCAGGATGCGCCGGGCCAGGGGATAGGGCATGTCATCCTGGCCGATATGAACGCCGTCGGCCTCCGCGGCCAGGGCTACGTCTAGACGGTCATTGATGATCAGGGGGACACCCTGGTCCGCCAGCAGTTTCTTGATCGCTCGGGCCTCCGCGACGAAGGCCCGGGTGGAAAGATGCTTCTCCCTGAGCTGCACGCAGGCGGCGCCGCCAGCCACCGCCGCCGCGACGACCTCCTCCAGGGGCCGCCCCCCGCACAGATCCCGGTCCGTAACCAGATACAAGCCCCGCATCGTCCTAAAGCTCCTGAACGGTCAGTTTGAGCCGTTCCTCGATATCCCGACGCGTCAATCCATACAGGGCGTCGAGAAACATGACCTGCATGGAACCCGGACCGTCGGCGCGGGCGGCGGTCTCCCCGGCGATCCCCATGACGGCCATGGCGGATGCCGTCGCCCTGATGATATCCTCCCTCCTCACGGCGGCAAAGGCCCCGCACAGGGCTGAGGCGGTGCACCCGAGGCCCGTCACCCGGGCCATCAGGGCATGGCCGTTGCCCACGATGAACAGCCGCCCCCCGCCGACGATGTAATCCTCCGCACCGCTCACGCAGACCACGGAACCGAATTCCGCGTTCAGGGTTCGGGCGGCCGTCAAGGCCTCCGACGACGCCGCGGTGCTGTCCACGCCTTTGGTCCTTTTGTCCGCCGCCACCATGGCTATGATCTCCGAGGCGTTGGCCCGGATGACGGCGGGAGCAATAGCCTCCAGGAGCTGCCGCGCCGTCCGGGTCCGGTAGGGGGTGGCCCCGGCGCCGACGGGATCGAGAACGATGGGGATGCCCAGTTGCCCGGCCCTGCGCGCCGCCATGAACATGGACTTCGTCCACTGCTCGCTCAAGGTGCCGATGTTGATCACCAGGGCGGCAGCGATTCCCACCATATCCTCCACCTCCTGGTCCGCGTGGGCCATGACGGGAGAAGCACCGATGGCCAGCAGGGCGTTGGCGGTGGAGTTCATCACCACATAGTTGGTAATGTTATGAACCAGCGGTCTGCGGGTTCTGATCCGTTCCAGGTCCTCCCAGACATCTTCCGGCCGGTACGTCATTTCCGTTTCTCCTTTGCAGAATGATTCACGCCATCTGACGGCATCAGGCTGGGGGAAGTTGTTCCATATTTCCCGCCGGGAGTCAAAAATTTTTTTCGCGAATTCACCTTGACAGGAGGCCCGTACTTCCCTATATTCCGCAAGCCCGGCGCGGTGTTATTATTGAAGAAAGCTATATAATTGCGCCACATTGTATGAACGGCAATCGGCTCCGGGGAGCCGGCTGCCAAACAAGGAGGCGTCCCATGCCAAAGAGAAGCGACATCAACACGGTCCTCATCATCGGTTCCGGACCCATCGTCATCGGCCAGGCCTGTGAATTCGATTATTCCGGAACCCAGGCCTGCAAGGCCCTGCGTAAGCTCGGTTACAGGATCATCCTCGTCAATTCCAATCCCGCCACCATCATGACCGACCCGGGCATGGCCGACGTCACCTACATCGAGCCTCTGAATATCCCCTCCCTCACGGAAATCATCGAAAACGAGCGTCCCGACGCCATTCTTCCCAATCTCGGCGGCCAGACGGGTTTAAACCTCACCTCGGAGCTGCACAAGCAAGGCATCCTGGATAAATACGGCGTCAAGGTCATCGGTGTCCGCGTCGATGCCATCGAACGGGGAGAGGACCGGATCGCCTTCAAGGAAGCGATGAACCGCCTCGGGATCGAGATGCCGAAGAGCGAACCGGCCTATACCGTCGAGGAGGCGGAAAAGATCGCCGCGGAACTGGGCTATCCCGTGGTCATCCGTCCCGCCTACACCATGGGGGGAACGGGGGGCGGCCTGGTTTACAACCTCGAGGAACTCCGTACTGTGTCCAGCCGCGGCATCTCGGCCAGCATGGTGGGCCAGATCCTCATCGAGGAGTCCGTGGTCGGCTGGGAGGAGTTGGAGCTGGAAGTGGTCCGGGACGCCAAGAATCAGATGATCACCGTCTGCTTCATTGAAAATGTGGACCCCATGGGCGTGCATACCGGGGACTCCTACTGCACGGCCCCGATGCTGACGATCAGTCCCGAACTCCAGGCCCGGCTCCAGAAATATTCCTACGCCATCGTGGAGGCCATCGAGGTCATCGGCGGGACCAACGTCCAATTCGCCCACGACCCGAAGACGGGACGGGTATTGGTCATCGAGATCAACCCCCGGACCTCCCGGTCTTCCGCCCTGGCCTCCAAGGCCACGGGCTTCCCCATCGCCTTCATCTCTTCCCTCCTCGCTGCGGGCCTCACCCTGGACGAGATCCCCTACTGGCGGGAGGGGACCCTGGATAAGTACACCCCTTCGGGGGATTACGTCGTCGTCAAGTTCGCCCGTTGGGATTTCGAGAAATTCCCCGGTTCCCTGGACCGCCTGGGCACCCAGATGCGGGCCGTGGGCGAGGTGATGAGCATCGGCAAGAATTACAAGGAGGCCTTCCTAAAGGCCATCCGCTCCCTGGAAAAGGGACGTTACGGCCTGGGTTTCGCGAATGACCTCCGCGCCAAATCCCTCGATGAATTGATGGAACTTCTCGCGGAGCCCTCCAGCGAGCGCCAGTACATCATGTATGAAGCCCTCAGGAAGGGGGCGGAGGTGGAAACACTTCACCGGCGCACCCATATCAAGCCCTGGTTCATCGAACAGATGAAAGCACTGGTGGAGTTGGAAGAGCGGCTTCTGGCATACAAAGGCAAAATACTGCCCGATGAGCTGCTCATACAGGCGAAAAAAGACGGCTTCGCCGACCGGTATCTCGCCCAGATCATGGGAGGCGAGGAAACGGAGATCCGGCGCCGACGTCTCGCCCTGGGGGTGGCGGAGTGCTGGGACGCCGTGCCGGTGAGCGGCGTGGAGGACGCCGCCTACTATTATTCCACCTATAACGCCCCGGATCGGGTGGGGGTATCCGCCAACAAAAAGATCATGGTCTTAGGCGGTGGTCCCAACCGCATCGGCCAGGGGATCGAATTCGACTACTGCTGCGTCCATGCCGCCTTCGCCCTCCGTGACGAAGGTTATGAATCCATCATGGTCAACTGCAACCCCGAAACGGTCTCCACGGACTATGACACCTCCAACAAGCTCTACTTCGAACCCCTGACCGTGGAGGACGTCCTGGCGATTTACGAAAAGGAGCAGCCCGAAGGGGTAATCGTCCAGTTCGGCGGCCAGACGCCCCTGAACATCGCCCAGGAGCTGGCCCGGGCCGGGGTCCGGATCATCGGCACCTCCCCGGAGACCATCGATCTGGCGGAGGATCGGGACCGTTTCCGCATCATGATGAAAAAACTGGGAATTCCCATGCCGGAGTCGGGCATGGCCAGCAACCTCGCCGAGTCCCTCGCCGTGGCGGCGCGGATCGGATACCCCCTCATGGTCCGTCCCTCTTACGTCCTCGGGGGACGGGGGATGGAGGTGGTCCACGACGAGGAGATGCTGAAACGCTATGTGGCGGCGGCCGTGGGGGTAACCCCGGAGCGGCCCATTCTCATCGACAAGTTTCTGGAAAACGCCATCGAGGTGGAGGCCGACGCCATCTCCGACGGTTCGGACGCCTTCGTTCCCGCCATCATGGAACACATCGAACTGGCGGGGGTCCATTCCGGCGACTCCGCCTGCGTGATCCCACCCATCAGCATCTCCGCCCGCCACATGGACACCATCAACGACTACACCCGGCGGATCGCTGTGGAGTTCGGTGTCATCGGCCTGATGAACATCCAGTACGCCATCGCCGACGACATCGTCTATATATTGGAGGCCAATCCCCGGGCCTCCCGAACCGTGCCCCTGGTTTCCAAGGTCTGTAACATCTCCATGGCCCGCATCGCCACCCAGGTCATGCTGGGGGGAAAGCTGGCCGATTTCAAAATCAAACAGCGTAACATTCCCCACTTCGGCGTCAAGGAGGCCGTCTTCCCCTTCAACATGTTCCAAGAAGTCGACCCCCTGCTGGGGCCGGAAATGCGCTCCACCGGCGAGGTGCTGGGACTGGCCGATTCTTTCGGCCTGGCCTTCTTCAAGGCGGAGGAAGCGGCGCAGCAGGTTCTGCCCGGAGAGGGAACGGTGCTGCTCACCGTCAACGACTGGGACAAGCGGGGGGTCCTGGAAGTCGCCCGGGATTTCAACGAACTGGGTTTCCGGATCATGACCACCACCGGGACCAACCGTTTCCTCGCGGAGGAGGGAATTCCTTCGGAAACGCTCCTGAAGATGCACGAGGGACGGCCCAATATCGTGGACGCCATCAAGAACGGGCTCATCAACCTGATCATCAACACCCCCAGCGGCAAGCTGAGCCAGTATGACGATTCCTACATCCGCAAGGCGGCCATCAAGTACAAAATCCCCTACATCACCACCATCGCCGCGGCCGTGGCGGCGGTAAAGGGAATAACGGCATTCCGGAAGGGGCACGGCCGGGCGAAGTCCCTGCAAAGCTACCATGCCGATATCAGGTAGAACCAGACAACAGGTAACAGACCAGAGAAGACCAGACGACAGGCGACAGGCAAGATGAGTGAAATCAGAGACAATTGCGGAATATTCGGCGTTTATTCAAAGTTTCCCTGTGTTTATGACATCTACAACGGGATAGATTTTCTCCAGCACCGCGGCCAGGAATTCTGCGGGATCGCCACTTTCGACCGGCACATCCACCAGGTGACTCACCACGGCAAGGTGGGAAACGCCTTCAACGAACAGGATCTTCTCTACCTCACCGGTAACTGGGGGATCGGCCATGTAAGCCTCTGGGAACGCCAGCCCATGGCCTGGCAGTCCCGCCTCGGCAACATCTCCGTGGCCTTCAGCGGCAATGTCATCAACGCCGAGGAGATAATCGCCGCCATGAAGGACCAGGGCCATTCCTTCTATAGAAGCTACAATATCGAAGTGATCGCCAAGACGATCATGGAGGCCGACGACATGGTGACCGGGATCGCCGCCCTGACCGGGCGCATCAAAGGCGCCTATTCCCTGGTGATCCTCGCCGAGGAAGGGATCTACGCCACCCGGGACATCTATGGCTTCCGCCCCCTCATCCTCGGTCAGAACGGGACCCGCTTCGCCGTCAGCTCCGAATCCCGGGCCCTCCAGAACCTCGACATGGAGGTCGTCCGCGATGTCCGTCCGGGGGAAATCATCCTCATCGACGCCAAGGGATTCCACACCCTCCGGCAACTGCCATCGCCCCGAAAGGCCCATTGCGCCTTCGAATGGGCCTATACGGCCAGCATCGACTCCGTCATCGACGGCCTGTACGTCCAGGAGGCGAGAAACCGCCTCGGACAGGCCCTCGCCCAGCGGGACCTGGACGAACGGGACACGTCCGCGGACATCGTGGCCCCGGTGCCCATGTCCGGCATCGGCCATGCCCTGGGCTACCACCAGCGCTCCCAGATCCGCTATCAGGAGGTGTTTCTCTACAACCGCTATGCCGACCGCAGCTATACCCAGTCCAGCCAGACGGCCCGGGAAAAGATGGCCAAACGGAAACTTTCTCTCCTCAAATCGACCGTGAAGGACAAGCGGATCATCATCTGCGACGATTCCATCGTCCGGGGCACCCAGATCCGTGACAAGGTGCGGGACCTGAAAGACTCCGGCGCCAGAGAGGTCCATGTCCGGATCGCCTGCCCGCCCCTCATGTACCCCTGCGACTTCGGCGTCTCCACCCGGACCCTGGAGGAGCTGGCGGCCCGCCACTGCTTCCCCGAGGGGACCATCAACTGTTTCGCCGACCTTCGGAAACTGGAAACATGGATCGCCGGCCAGATCAACGCGGATTCGATGAAATACAACAGCATCGACGCCTTTGTGTACGCCCTGGGCATCCCGCGCGGCAATCTCTGCCTGAAGTGCTGGGACGGCGTCAGCCCCCTGATCTGAAGATCCTTTGCCACCGGGTGGCAGCCCTGCCCGCCGTCGCGACGGGAAGCGTAACACCGCCACCGGCCCTGCTCCCAATCCCTAAAACTTGGGGGTGTAAATCCCGTCCAGAAATGTTATATGGCCCAATCAGGAAAAACGGGAGGCCCGGGGGGGTTATATGGAAACGTTCACAAGTAGCCGTTTATTTTCATCTTTCGTCGCACCCGAAACGGGCATCATGATGGTTAGTTGATGAGCGAAGATCACGAACATTTCATGGACCGGGCATTGCGGCTGGCCCGGAAGGGTGAAGGCCGGGCGAGTCCTAATCCCATGGTCGGCGCCGTCATCGTCAAGGACGGCCGGATCATCGGGGAAGGCTATCACGTCTGCTGCGGCGAGAGCCACGCCGAGATCAACGCCATCCGCGGGGCCCGGGAGTCCATCGCCGGCGCCACCTTCTACGTCACCCTGGAGCCCTGCACCCACCAGGGGCGGACGCCCCCCTGCGTCCAGGCCTTGATCAAGGAGCAGCCGGCCCGGGTGGTGATCGGTGCCATCGATCCGAATCCCGTCGTCGCCGGCCGGGGGGTGGCGGCCCTGCGGGCCCAGGGCATCGAAACCGTCGTCGGCGTCCGGGAGGAGGAATGCCGCCGCCTGAATGAGAAGTTCTTCAAGTTCATGACCACCGGTCTTCCCTTCGTCACCCTGAAATACGCCCAGACCCTCGATGGCCGCATCGCCGGCGCCGGAGGTCATTCCCGGTGGATCAGCTCACTGCCGGCCCGGCGCTACGCCCACCGCCTGCGGAGTGTCCACGACGCCGTGCTCGTCGGCACCGGCACGGTGCGCCATGACGATCCCGAACTGACGGTCCGCCTGGTCCGGGGGAAAAATCCCCTGCGGATCATCCTGGACAGCCGACTGGACATCCCGCTTAAAGCCGGCGTCTTCCGGAACCAGGACCGGGCGCCGACCCTGGTCGTCGCCGCCGTGAACGCCCCGGAAGACAAATTACGGGCCCTGGCCGGGCTGGGCGTGGAAACGCTTCTGGTCGCCGCCGCACCGGGGGGAATCAACCTGCCGGAGCTGTTCCGGAAACTGGGTCAGCGGGGCATAACCTCCGTCCTGGTGGAGGGGGGCGGCGCCATCATCACCTCGGTGCTCCGGGAGAGGCTGGCGGACCGACTCGCCATAGTCGTGGCGCCCAAGATCATCGGCCGGGGCGTGGATGCCGTGGGTGAGTTGGGCCTCACCACCATGGATCAGGCCTTGCAACTTACGGCGGTGCAATGGCGTCGCCTCGGTCCGGATATTCTCTGCACCGGGGATATCGCCGGCAACGGCTACGGGCCGGCTAAAGGCGAATCGGCGGGCCGGGGGACGGAATAAAACAGCGGGGTCGAATCGGATTCGACGGCAAAACGAACAAGGTAGGGCTGGCTATGCAGAGACATTTTACAAAAAAGAGAAAGATTCGGGTCATTCAGTACGGTTTGGGATACATCGGCCTGGAAACGGTCCGGGCCATTCTCAAAAAGGAGGCGCTGACCATCGTCGGCGCCGTGGATACCAACCCGCGCCTGGCGGGAAAGGATCTGGGGGAATTGCTGAAGCTGCCGGCGCCGCTGGGGGTAACGGTCAGTGACCAGCCCCGGGAACTCCTGGCCGACGTCAAGGCCGACGTGGTGATCCACACCACCGGCTCAAGGATCCCGTCCATCTACCAGCAGTTCGAGGATATCCTCGAAAAAAAGATCAACATCGTCTCCGCCAGTGAAGAACTGCTCTTCCCTTCGGCGGAAAACGCGATCATGGCGGAACGGATCCATCTGCTGGCGATGGAAAAA
>JAKQIZ010000115.1 GCA_029561465.1 Deltaproteobacteria bacterium
GCGCAGGATCCTGGCATCCCGGTACTCATCAATGGCAAGGCTACAGCTTTGGTTACCGGCACTCCCGTTACCGCCAAAACCAAAGATGACATCACCGGCATCTTTTCCCTGGCCCCGCCTCCATCCGGTTGGCGCTGGGAGCCATCCAAATATGTCCTCACCCCGCGGGACTTTGAGTTCTCGGAATCCGCTTACACCGACGCCGAGGGCGTGTCCCGGCCTGGCTGGGCGCGCACCCTGGAGTTTCGCTTGGTCCCGTCGGATCCGGAAGGTTAACGTCCCCGTTAACCTGGCTACTCAGTAGCCGCCAGCACTTTTATCACCCCCTACAGGGCGGGGTGTTTCCTGTCAGCAAAGCCCTGCGGGCTTTGGCAGACGGGGACGTCTGTCACTCCGATGTTTTGGGAGCCGCAGGTGTCCCCACCTGCGAAGACCCGAAGGGGCTTGTCCTTCTCACCTCTGTAAAGCCCCTGCAAAACGGAGCCGCAGGTGTCCCCGCCTGCGAAGACCCGAAGGGGCTTGTCTTTTTCATTTCTGTTAAGCCCTGAGGGCTTTGGCAGACGGGGACGTCTGCCACTCCAATAATACTCACGACGTGGACGTCGACCTTACATTGCCCCGACGCCAAAGGCGTCGCCCGGCCCGGCTGGGCACGCACCTTGGAGTTTCGCCTGGTCCCGTCTGATCCGGAAGGTTAACGTCCCCGTTAACCTGGCTCTGCATTAGCCGCCAGCACTTATATCACCCCCTACAGGGCGGGGGGTTTCCTGTCAGCAAAGCCCTGTGGGCTTTGGCAGACGGGGACAACTGATCCGGAAGGTTAACGTCCCCGTTAATCTGGCTCTGCATTAGCCACCAGCACTTATGTCACCCCTCCAAGGGCGGGGTGTTTCCTGTCAGCAAAGCCCTGCGGGCTTTGGCAGACGGGGACGTCTGCCACTCAAATACTTTGGGAGCCGCAGGTGTCCCCACCTGCGAAGACCCGAAGGGGCTTGTCCTCTTCATTTCTGTAAAGCCCAAGCAAAACGGAGCCGCAGGTGTCCTCACCTGCGAAGACCCGAAGGGGCTTGTCTTTTTCATTTCTTTTAAGCCCTGCGGGCTTTGGCAGACGGGGACGTCTGCCACTCCAATAATACTCACGACGGGGACGACTGCCACTCCAATATTTTGGGAGCCGCAGGTGTCCCCACCTGCGAAGACCAGATGGGGTTTGTCTTTTCATTTCTGTAAAGCCCTGCGGGCTTTGGCAGACGAGGACGTCTGTCACTCCAATTATACTCACGACGGGGACGTCTGCCACTCCAATAGTACACACGACGGGGACGTCTGCCACTCCCATATTTTGGGAGCCGCAAGCATCCTTATTTTGTCACCCCGGCGAAGCGTGCGCCAGCACGCGAAGACCCCGCCAAAAGGGTGGTCATCGTCCTCGTTGACCAAAAGCCCGCAGGGCTTTGTGAAGCAAAGAAAGGATCGCTCCTGCTGAGCGAGGTTAACGGGGACCTTAACCTTCCCGGCTCCGCCCCGCCACCCCGGAAGGTCGATCTCCCGGTCGACCAAAAGCCCGCAGGGCTTTGTGAATCAAAGAAAGGATCGCTCCTAAAGAGTGAGGTTAACGGGGACCTTAACCTTCCCGGCTCCATACAGCCACTCCGGAAGGTCGATCTCCCGGTCGACCAAAAGCCCGCAGGGCTTTGTGAAGCAAAGAAAGGATCGCTCCTGCAGAGAGAGGTTAACGAGGACGTTAACCTTCCCGGCTCCGCACGGTTGCCCGCGGGCTGCCAGCCAAAGCCCTTTTCCCAAGCCCCGGACGCGCCTCCCGCCTGATCGCCGCGTCTCAGGCGGGGATAAGGCGAGGGGCTGGCAAGGCGGTTTGGCGTTAGAGCTCTGGACGGCCCCTCCGAAAGCAAATTCGCAAATTCCCAAATTCCCTTTCTCCGGACCTTTTTCCCCCGATCCGGGATGAGGATAGCTAAGATACTGATATATATACTATATAATATAATATATACTAATTTAATAGGTATTAGTAATTATATAGGTATATATATGCTATATATAGAGATATGCTTCTCCCTTGTCCCGGATGGCGAGCTCTCGTTCTTCCAGGGGTTGCCAGGAAGGGAACTTGCGAATTTGCGAATCTGGACAACGGGGCCCGGAGAAAGGGAACTTGCGAATTTGGGGAATTTGAGGCCAGCGGATCATCTTCCGTGAATCCGTTTGATCCGTTAATCCACATGAACTGGAAATGCCCAGGCCAAGTTTTCCAAGCTGGCAGTGAATTCGTGGCCAACGAACAGGTCACGGAAAAGCACGGAACCAGGGAAAATGCTTTGGAAAAAGAGGTAGAAAAATGGGAACGCGGAAAGGCACAGGAAAAGAAGGGTTCAGACAGATTTCACAGATTTCACAGTTACAATATAAATAAGCACGCAGATCTCGCAGAAAAAGACGCAGATTTACGCAGATTTGAATTGTGAAACGACGCGCTCACGGCTGCAGTTCATATATCTGTTCTCTCTGTGGCTCTGTCCCTCTGTTTTATAAACGTCTTTTTACCTAAATCCGTATGAAATTGTATCTGTGAAATCTGTGTGAACCCATCTCTCTGTGGCTCTGCCCCCTCTGTTTGTATGTGTTGATGATTGATCCGCCCATTCCGCAGGAAAAAGGGCAAAAAAAACGCTTGACAACTTTTAAGGCCCCGGTTTAGGGTGTTTAGTATGGAATATCTTCCCCGTGGAGGAATTCCGGCAAGCCATGCTCCGCGTGGGAGTTCATTCACCCCGTGCGGCATGGAGGTTTTTTCTGTTTCTGTATAAACTGCGCCAAGAGGAGTTTGATGAGACCGATTGTTTGGCTTCCAGTTCATATTGCAGACATCCGCCCGCGAGGGCGCCTGAAAGAAAAAGCGTTCATTTTCCCCACCACCCCCCCCATATCACGAACAACCCCTTCCATTAACGGTTTTGGGATCAAAGATCTCCGCCGGGGCTCGCAAGAAGTGATCATCGCACATTATCACCAGACCGCCCTCCCGGAAGAATTTTGCCCGAACCCCCATTACTTCACGTCTTCAAAAACAACAGCAAAAGCCGGCGGTTCTCCGGCCCGTTTACAAGGAGGATGACCGGCTTTTCCTTTCTACAGGATCCATACAAACCCTAATTCTGGAGAAAATTATGAAAAAATTCATATTTCTGCTGGCGATGATCACAGTCGTCGCGGCTTTGATTGCGGCCCCGACCGTAGCCAGGCCCCAAAAGGACACGCCCGGCCCGGCCAAATACCCTAACCGCGCCATCTTCTATACTGAGGATTTCGAATCCGGCGCTGCCGGCTGGACCCACTTTGACGGCGCGGTTTCGCCGAACATGTGGCATATTTACAACAACGGCGACGCCCAGGGCGACTGCTGGTGGATGGGTGATCCCGCCCTCGCCGCCGGCACCGGGATCGGCGGTTATTACGACCACCAGTACCTGGTCCTGGACACCCCCGCCAGCACCATCGCCGCCGGCAGCACCACCCTCACCTTCAAGATGCGTCTGAACATGGAAGAGCCCGGAGGCGATGACACCTTCAACGGCTGGGATTCCTTCAACATCCGCATTTCCGACAATAACGGAATCTCCTGGAGCGTGATCCCCACCACCCTGATCACCCCCGGCTACGATTTCACAAGTTCCTACGCCTTTGGCAGCGAACACGGCGAAACCCCGCCCGTGCCGGCCTGGGGCGGCGTGCATGAACCCTGGGAGACCGTTTCGGTAGACCTGTCCGGCTACGTTGGCTCCAGCGTGAAGATCCGCTTCGCCTTTGCCTCCGACCCGGCTTTCAACACCGTGGATGATCCTGCCATGTACGGCGCGATGGTTGACGACATCGCCTTCGGAACCTACACCAACAGCGGCGTGGATGACAGCCAGATGAGCTACTCCAGCCTGGTGCCCACCGCCGGTGACTTCTGGCATGTGGCCACTGACGCCACCGCGCCTTCACCCACCCACATCATGAGTTCCGTGAACAGCGCCGGCACCTACGTGCCCTTCATGCTGAACTACCTGGAAAGCCCCTCGATCCTTCTGCCCGCTGATGCCACCCAGATCGTGGCGGACTTCCAGATGAAAGGAACTTATTTCGACGCGGGTGTGTTCCCGGACGTGGATTACTTCGGCTGGGAAGTTTCACCTGACAACGGCGTGACCTGGCGCTACATGAGCAACCCCTCTGCCGATCCGGATGGGATGAACTACGTCTATTCCGGGGCCCCGGACACCTGGGCGTCCATGATCGCCAGCTATACCCTGGACGGCGACATCACCCTCTTTGCCGGCAACACGGTGAAGTTCCGCTGGTATTTCCAATCCAACGGCAACACCCCCATCGGCACCCCGCTGCAGATCGACGACTTCCAGATCTTCTCCGTGACTGCCGCCCCCGCCCCGCCGAACCTGGTGTATCCGCTGAACAACCAGGCGAACCTGCCCTACACGGGCTTCGATTTCGACTGGACGGTGTCCTCCCTGGGCGCTTTCCCGGATTATTACACCATCTACGTGGACGCGGTGCTGGAAAAC
>JAKQIZ010000136.1 GCA_029561465.1 Deltaproteobacteria bacterium
GGAGACCGTCATTCCCAACGAGGGGCTCACCCAGTTTTCCCGGGAGGCCCAGGCCCTGATCGGCAGCAAAACCGGGGTCCAGGCGCGGCGGCACGCCGGAGAACATCAGACCACCTCCGACCTCGCCCTCGAGGCGGCCCGATCCTGTCTGGAGAAGATCTCCTTCCCGGCCGCCGACGTCGCGGGGATCATCCTTTCCACCTCTTCCCCCGACCGCATCCAGCCGGCCACGGCCACTCGTCTCCAGCACCTTCTCGGGGCCCGGGGATCCTTCGCCTTCGATATCAACTCCGTGTGCGCGGGCAGCACCTACGGCCTCCACCTCGCCGACGCCCTGATTCGGACGGGGCAGTACGAAAACATCCTCTTTGTGGCCGCCGAGACCTATTCCCGGATCCTCAACCACAAGGATTTCTCCACCTACCCCTATTTCGGGGACGGGGCGGGAGCGGTGCTGCTGCAGGGCCGGGAAGACTCCGCCCGCGGGGTGCTCAACTCCGTCCTGGGCACCGACGGCAGCCGCAGTGAAACGATCTGCGTCCCTGGCGGCGGCGCCATGATGCCCTACGAAAAGATCACCAACCCCCGGGCGGCGTATTTCCGCATGAAGGGGGAGGAGGTGTTCAACTTCACCCTCGACAAAGGCCCCCTGGTTATCCGCCAGGCCGCCGCTGCGGCCGGCGTGGCGCTGGAAGAGATAAAATGTTTCCTATGCCATCAGGCGAACATTCACATCCTCTGGGGCATCGCCGACATCCTTGACGTCCCTCGGGAAAGGTTCTATGTAAATCTGGATCGTTACGGGAACACCGCCAGCGCCTCGGTTCTTATCGCCCTGGACGAGGCGCGGACGGAGGGGGTTGTCGGCCCGGGGGATCTGGTGATTACGGCGGCCTTTGGCGGCGGCTTGTCTTGGGGAGCCAATCTGATCCGGATCTGAGGAAGGAAAACATCCAAAAGGAGGTAAAGGCATGACCGATACATTAAAGAAACTCAAGACGGGCATAGAAGACCTCTTCCCGGAAACGGAAGGCATGGTCATCGATGCGGAAACCCGTCTGGGGGACATCCCCGATTTCGATTCCATGGCGGCGGTGAACCTGCAGAATTTTATCGTGGAAACCTTCACTGTCACCATCCCCCTCGACCTCTTCGGCGAGGACACCACCCTTGGGGAGATCGCCGCCCGCATCGAAAACCCGAAAAAGCTTGCCGCCGGGGGAGAGAAGAAGGCCTGACGATGGACCCCCTGGATATTTTGACTTCCCTCTGGAATTTCCAGCGTTCCTGGCTGGACCGCTCAGAAGAGACAAATGAACGGGTTATAGATCTATTCCGGCGCCTGGAGGAGGCGACCCGGGAAGAGTTTCCCCATCTCCTGTCCTCGGAGCTGCCGGCGGAGGACAAGAAAAACGCCGGCGAGGTCTTCCTCGAATACGTCCGGAAGAACGCAAAATTAAACCGTCGCTTTCATGCCATTCTGGACATCTGGCTCCGAGAGTTGGTGGAGTTGACCCGGGATTTGAACGACCGGGATCGTCAACGGGCCCGTTTCTGGATCCAACAGATGTCGAGCGCCATGGCACCGCCGAATTTCTTCTGGACCAACCCCGCGGCCATGAAGAAATTCCTCGAAACCGGGGGCGCCAGTCTCCTACAGGGGCTGGGCCTGGCCTGGGAAGACCTGAGCAGGGGGGATTATCTCTCCCGGATCACCGACGAGACGGCCTTTCGGGTGGGGGAAAATATCGCCATTACCCCCGGTGCCGTGGTTTTTCGCAACGAGCTCATGGAACTCATCCAGTACGAAGCCGCCACGGAAACGACTTATACCCTCCCGGTGGTTCTGATCCCTCCCTGGATCAACAAGTATTACATCTTCGATCTGACTCCACAGACCAGCCTGGTCCGTTATCTCCGGGATCAGGGGTTTACCGTCTTCACTATCAGTTGGAAGAATCCGACGGAGGCCATGCGAAAGGTTGCCTTCTCCGATTACATGTTTGCCGGGGCGCTGGCGGCGGTGGCAACGGCACGGCACATCTGCCGGAGTCCCCAGGTCCACGCCGTTGGGTACTGCATCGGCGGCACGGCCCTGGCGGCCCTCATGGCCTGGCTGAACCGGGGTCGCCGGAGGAACAGCCCCGGGCCGGTGGCGGACTGGACGCTGTTTTCGACCCTGGTGGATTTCAGCGAACCGGGGGATCTGGGGGTTTTCATCAGTGACCGCTCCCTTGCCGCCACCGAAGCCCTCATGAGGATGGACGGTTTCCTCGATGCCCGGTACCTTAACTGGATATTCCGGATCCTCGGCGCCGACAGCCTGATCTGGAGAAACTATATTCAGAACTACCTTTACGGGGCCGCCCCCCCGAAGTCCGACATGCTCTTCTGGAACAGCGACAGCACCCGCCTGCCCGAGGCCATGTGCTCCTACTATCTCCGGGAGTTCTACCTCCACAACAATCTCGCCAAAGGCGACGCCTTGACCCTGGGGGAACGTCCCATCGATATGGGAAGGGTCGTACAGCCCCTCTACGCCGTGGGAACCCAACTGGACCATATCTGCCCCTGGCGCGGCGCCTTTCGCACCTGCGGGATCGTTGCGGGCCAACGCCGCTTTGTCCTCTCCAGCGAGGGGCACATCACCGGGATCATCAACCCCCACTCCGAGGGATCGCGGCGTAAATACTGGACCGGGGAGGCGGATCTCCCGGAGGAACCCGAGGCCTGGCTCCGCCGGCAGGAGGAAAGGCGCGGCTCCTGGTGGCCGGACTGGACCGCCTGGCTGAGTCAACGCGACAACTCCCGGCGGCCGCCCCCGCCTCTGGGAAACCGGAAATACCCGCCCCGGGATCGGGCGCCGGGCATCTATGTTCACGAATGAATGCCGTGAAGAGATCCGGTACCGACAACCGGAGGAGAGATCGATAATGGAAAAATGGGCCCTCATCTTTCCGGGACAGGGATCCCAGTTCGTAGGCATGGGCGCGGATTTCCACCGGGACTGCCCCGCCTACCGGGAGGTCCTGTCCCGGGTTCGGGAGATCACGGGAGTGGACATCGCCCGGCTCTGCCTGGAGGGCCCCCAGGAGGACCTGGATCAGACGGTTAACACCCAACTGGCGGTACTGGCCTTCGAAATAGGGGCCTATACCCTCTTCCGGGAGCAGGCGGGAGAGATCGATCCGATCGCGGCGGCCGGACACAGCCTGGGCGAGTTCAGCGCCCTCTATGCCGCTGGGATCCTGACCCTGGAAGATGCGGTAACCATTGTCCAGGCCCGGGCGAAACGACACCAGGAGGCCCTTCCTGCCGGACGCGGGGCCATGGCCGCCATTCTGGGCCTCACCGGCGTGGAAACGGCGGCGGTCTGCCGCGAATGTGTCCTGCCCGGTGAAACCCTGGATCTGGCCAACCTCAACGCCCCGAACCAGATCGTCATCTCGGGAGATGTCCGGGCCGTCGCCCGGGTGGGGGGAGCGGCCGCCCAAAAGGGGATCAAGAAGTTCGTCCCCCTCCCCATCAGCGTCCCTTGTCATTCCAGGCTCCTCGGCGCGGCGGCCGAACTTTTCCGCGCCGATTTGGAACAGATCGCCTTTCATCCCCCCCGCCTGCCGGTCATTCCCAATTACGATCCCCGACGGGAACATTCTCCGGCGGCATCCCGAGAGTTGCTGAAGATGCAGATGATCTCACCGGTGCGCTGGCAGGAAACGGTGGAGATGTTGATCTCCAAGGGCGTAACGACCTTCGTGGAAATCGGCCCCCGCCGGGTCCTTTCCGGACTGGTCAAGAATATCGACCGGCGGCCCCGCCTCCTCTACGCCGGCGACGGTGAATCCCTTCGGAAAACCGTCGCCGCTCTTTTGACATAGCAAACATTCATCCCAATAATTATGGCATTTTTCCCGCAAAGCATGGTATGAGGAGGAGTAAATCATTTTACCCTTAAGGGGATGCGCCGGCCTTCCGCACCGTACCTGATAAACATGTCCGGGGACGACAATGATGGACGAACATCCCACTCCCGGGTGGAGGAAGAGACGAATGAAGAAGAGATTTGCCGTCTATTTCGGGGTGGCGATCCTGGGAATCGCCGCCCTAGCGGTAATTGCCGGCCCATATCTGAACAGCCAGGTTTCCGCGGCCCTGGACCGTTCCATCTACAAAAATCTAAAGAATTTCACGGAAGTTCTTGATATTGTAGAAAAGAATTACGTGGAGCCGGTGAATGCCAAGAACCTGCTGCAGGGAGCAATAAACGGGATGATCAAGAATCTCGATCCCCACAGCAGTTTCATGACCCCGGAGATGTACAAGGAACTGGAGCTTGAGACCCGGGGCAGTTTCGGCGGGATCGGCATCGAAATAACCATCCATAAGGACGTCCTCACCGTTGTTTCCCCCATCGAAGACACCCCGGCCTTCCAGGCGGGCGTCAAATCCGGAGACAAGATCATGATGATCGACGGGAAATCCACCAAGGACATAAACATCATGGACGCGGTGAAACGCCTCCGGGGCGAGAAAGGGACGAAGGTAACCATTTCCGTATTGCGGGGCAATGAAAACAAGCTCCGTGAATTCGTCATCACCCGGGCGATCATCAAGGTGATCAGCGTCAAACACAAATTGCTCGACGGCGGAATCGGCTATATCCGGGTCTCCTCTTTCCAGGACAAGACCGCCGACGACCTGAAAAAAGCCCTCCGGGAGATGACGGCGAAAAAAGAGCCGCTGAAGGGGATTGTCCTGGATTTGCGCAACAATCCCGGCGGCCTTCTGAATCAATCCATCGAGGTCTCGGACATATTTCTCAAGTCCGGTGGCATCGTCTCAACCAAGGGACGCTCCAAGGGAATGGAGAGCAAGGTCAGCGCCCGGGACAAGGGCGACGAGTTCACCGCCCCCATGATCGTCATGGTCAACGAGGGGACGGCCAGCGCCGCCGAGATCGTTTCCGGAGCCCTCCAGGATAACGGCCGCGCCCTGATCCTGGGCACCCAGACCTTCGGCAAGGGCTCCGTACAGACGGTTATCCCCCTGGAAGACGGCTCGGCGTTGAAGTTGACCACGGCCCGGTACTATACCCCCAAGGGACGTTCCATCCAGGCGGAAGGCATCGCCCCGGATGTGACCGTCAAGTATATCCGCCCGGGGAGCAACGGCGAGGACGAAGATCACGAGCCAATTCGAGAAAAGGATTTGAAAGGACATATCAAATCCGCCCAGGAGCAGGCAAAGCCCGGGGAAGAGGCGGACCGGGAAGGAGAACTGCTCCAGAAGCGCTTGAAAAACAGCGAACTCCGTAAAGATCTGCCGCTCAAAAGACCTTTCGGCGATGTCAACGCGGACAACCAGCTCAAGGCCGCCGTGGACATGCTGAAGAGCTGGGACATTTTCAAGAAGAACCTCGTCAAAAACTGAACCGGGACACCATGAACACTATTGCCAAGGCCGCCGTTTATCTCGCTTTCTTGTCGATGATCCTTGGCGCGGCGCCGGACCTGTACGGAAAAAGCCGTCCGGATTATCTGGCCGCCTATCATTATTCCTTGGGCGTCTTGCACATGCTCGACGAAAACCCGCAGGAGGCGATCAAGGAATTTGAAAAGGCCCGGCGCTACGATCCGGCGGCACCGGAAATCGCCATCGATCTGGCGGCCGCCTATGTGGAAAAAGGGGAAGCCGCCAAGGCGATCCACCTCTGCGAACAGGTCCGGAAGGATCATCCGGACCATGTGGATCTGAACCTCATCCTGGCCGGCCTGTATATGAACAACAAAAATTATCCCCGGGCCGTGGAGATCTACAAACAGGTGGTCCACCAGGAGCCCCGGAACGTCTCCGCACCGTTTTACCTGGGGGTCATATACGGGGATGCCAAGCAATACCCGGAAGCGATCGCCATGTTCGAACAGGTGCTGCGCCTGGACCCCCAGCATCTCATGGCCGCCTACTACGAAGCCCGGGTGTTCATGGAGATGAAGAATTACCAGGGCGCGGAAAAAATGCTCAAAAAGACGCTGGAAATCCGGCCGAACTTCGAGGCTGCGCTGATTGATCTGGCCCTGGCGTATGAAAAACAGCGGCATACTTCCTTGGCCATCGACACCTTCAAGGATTATCTCTTCCTCCATCCCGACAAGCTCCATGTCCGCATCAAACTCGGGGAAATGTATCTGCGGGAAAAGCGATACGCGGAGGCGGAAAAAGAATTCCAGCGCATCCTCCGCTCGGATCCCGATAACCAGGAGGTCCTGCTCACCCTCGGGTTGCTTTTCATCGAGAGCGGGCGTTACGACCAGGCGGCGGCCACCTTCGAAAAACTGGTCCGGAGATACCCCGCCGATCAACGCTACGCCTATCTCCAGGCGACGGCTTACGAGGAAAAAAGACTCTACGCCCCGGCACTCGCCATCATGGAGAAGATTCCCCCCACCTCGGATCTATACAGCAGCGCCCGGATCCGTATCGCCATGATCAGGAAGAAGGAGGGGAAAATTTCGGACGCGATCATTGTTCTCGAACAGGCCATCAAGGTGAAAAGGGATGTCCCCGGCTTTTACGTGGTTCTATCCTCGCTGTACGAAGATCAACAGGATCGGGTGGGGGCGGAACGGATACTCAAGGAGGGGATGGTGATACTGCCGGAGAATACCGATCTGCGCTACAGCCTGGGGGTGCTGTACGAAAAGACGGGACACTTCGAAGCGAGCATTCAGCAGATGCGGACCATCCTGAAGATCGATCCCGATCACGCCGACGCCCTGAACTTCATCGGTTACAGTTACGCCGACCGGGGAATGCATCTTGGCGAAGCGGAAAAACTGATCCTCAAGGCCTTGCAGCTCAAACCCGGTAACGGCTACATCATCGACAGCCTCGGCTGGACCTACTTCAAGCAGAACCGGATCGATCTGGCCCTCAAGTATCTCCAGGAGGCGGCGGCCATCCTCCCTGGAGACGGCGCCATCGCCGAGCATCTCGGCGACGCCTATCTTAAAGCCGGTCGGCGGCAGGAGGCCCTCACCGCCTATCGGCGGGCGTTGAAGATCAATCCGGCCAGCACCACCCTGCCCCAGAAGATCGACACCCTGACGGATAAATGAGCAGGATCCGAATCTTAGTTTTATTCCTGTTCTTTTCTCTTATTGCCGGAGGCTGTGCCCACGAGACGGGAACTTCAAAACCGGGGGAAGCAATCAACCTAAGTCCGGAAGAGGCATTGGCCCGCCTCGACCTTCGGTCGCAGGATAGGCGTCTCCTCAAAGCCATAGCGGAAATCGCGGTAATCACGGAGACGGGACGGTATCCCCTCAAGCTCGCCATCCTGGCCTGGAGACCGGATTCTCTACGGCTCGAGGCCATTCCGGTGATCGGTTTACCCAATTTCTTCCTGGCGGCCCACGCTGGGCGGCTCGCCGTGTATCTGCCCGGAACAGGGGAATACTACACCGGCGCGGCCGTTCCGGAAAACCTCGCCCGCTTCTTTCCCCTCTCACTGTCCATCAGCGACCTGATTTCGTTGTTGACGGGCGGCCGTCCGGCATTGCCGATGGAGGAGCAGCCGCGGGTGGAAGGATTTCACGAAGGGGCGTCTTACCGCCTCGACATCTCCTCCCGGGACCGCCGATTCCGGCAATCGCTCTGGATCGACGGGAAAACGGGTTATCTGCGTCGCTGCAAGCAGACGGCCGGGAACTGCGGAGATGATGCCCTGAACGTATATTTCGACGCCTACGTCCCGGTGGACGGCGTGCCTATGCCCCAGAGGATCCGGGTCAAAATGAAGGGGGAGGAGGAGCGAACCGTGGTTCTTGAGTACGAAAGCGTAACACTGGAAACGATGACCGCCGCCGGGGCGGAGTTGTTTGGCCTGCCCGTTCCCCCGGGCGCGAAGGTGAGAAGACTGGAATAATTGTTCCGCCGTCCTATTTGATTTCCAGGAGTTTGGAACGAGCCACCCGGGCCTGGCTTGTGTTCGGATAGTCCTTGATGACGTTCTGAAGGATCAGCCTGGCACTCGCCTTGTCGCCCAGCTCCAGAAAGGAAAGCCCCTGTTTCAACAGGGCCTGGGGGACTTTGTTGCCGTCCGGATAGTTCTTGATGACCTTTTCATATTCCAGGATGGCCTTTTCGTAGCTTTTCTCGAAATAGTAGCATTCCCCGATCCAGAACTGGGCGTTCCCCGAATATTCCGTTTTGGGATAGGCCTTCAGAAAATGCTGGAATTCTCCTCGGGCCTTTTCGTATTTACCCTCCTTGTACAGCTCGTAAGCGGCGGCATAGAGAGACTCCTTGTCCGTCTTGGCCTTGACGCCGTTTTTAACTTGATTTTTGTGGTGTTTCTCCGCATTACCGGCCGGCCGTTCATCCTTCTTGCCGATCCCGAGAAAGTTTTCGATAAAATTTACCTTAAATGAGGTCTGGTCAAGCTTTTCCTTCCATTCCTTGGTATCCGCGGCCCAGCTCCGGATGTCCGCCGCCTCTTTCTGGAGTTGATCCATGTCACCCCGGAGTTGTTGAAGCTGCTCACGAATAACCGTGAGGTCCGCATTCACATCGGCCTGTTTCGTACGCAGTTCGTCGATGGCCTTCTTGTTGGCCTCCGCCTGTTCATTCAGTCCTGATATCGACGCGTCGTGATCGCCGATCTTGCCGCCCAGGTTCCCCTGTACGCGCTGGAGATCCCCGGTAGTGGCGCAGCCGCTGAAGGGCACCAATAACATCAGGACCAAGAGGAACCGCGAGAAAATTTTCAAGGTACATACCCCCTTAATTTTAGTGCCTTTATGACCTCAGGAGCGGTCGGTTTTTGTGCCTTTTAATCAAAAAGAGCGGCAAAGGTCAACTATTAATTTTTCCTTGTTCATCGATTGACGGTTATTCCAAAAAAGGAGACCAGGCGGGATTGGAGCCCTCACAGAGGATGCGCAGGTTGGTCCCGTTGGCATTCATGACGGCGACCTTGTTTACCCCCCCGCTCTTTACCGTCATGGCCAGGTATCTGCCGTCGGGAGACCAGGAGGGATGCTTATGTTCGCCGCCCTGGGTGGTCAACTGCTGGGGCGGGCCTCCTTCGGCGCTGATGGTGAAGATCTGGAAATTGCCCCCCACCGTGCTTTCATAGGCAATCCGGTTTCCTTTCGGAGACCAGGAGGGAGAGGTGTTGTAATTTCCTTCATAGGTCAGCCTCCTCACGTTTCTCCCGTCACTGTCCATGACATAGATCTGGGGTGAGCCGGCGCGATTGGAAACGAAGGCGATCTTCTTGCCGTCCGCGGACCAGACCGGCGAGACATCGATGGCGTATTCATAAGTAAGCCGCTGGAGATAACCGCTCCCCACATCCAGGATATACACCTCCTGATTGCCGTCCTTGCTCAGGGTGAGCAGGATCTTGCGCCCGTCGGGCGACCAGGCCCCGGAAAGGTTCAAGCCCGGATAACCGGCGATCTTCTTTCTGGTGGCCGTTTTCATGTCCCGGACAAAGAAGTCAGGATTGTTGTCCTTGTAGGAGGTGAAGGAGATATGGCGACCGTTGGGAGACCAGCGCGGCGCCAGGGTAAGCGACCCGTAATTGGTGACCCGCTCCTGACCGGTGCCGTCGAAGCCGATGGTCTGGATCTCCGAATTAATCCCCCTCTTGAGGACATAGGCGATCTTGGTATTGAAAACCCCCCGTTCCCCCGTCAGGGCAAGCAGGATCTCATTGACAAACTTGATCACCATCTCTTTCCGTTCATCGCTTCGCCCCGTGTATTTTTTTTCTCGGATCACTTCTCCCCGCACCGTGTCGTAGAGGCGCATTTCCACCGTAAGCCGCCGGTTCTGGGACTGAAAATGCCCCTTGACCAGATAATCGGCCCCGATGGTTTGCCAGTCGCTGAAGATGATCTTCGTCCGGTCTTTCTGGGGGTCTTCAAGAAAGGCGTTCCGGGGGATGATGCGGAAATAGCCCGTCATGTCGAGGTATTTAGAGATCTGGTCGGGAAACCAGACGGCATTTCTCTCCTGGTCCGTTCCCCCGCCCCCTTTGGTAAACACATCCACGGCGATGGGGAATTTCTGGAAGCCCGGGGCGTCGATATCGATATAGACCTTGGCCGATCCCGTGACGGGGACAGACAAAGAAAACAGGGCCAGCAACCCCACGAGGATTTTTTGCCATTCACATCTTTTTTTCATTCCTGCCGAATCTCCCTTTATCCCCCGATTACCGCAGGTCCGACGAGAGGAAGCGGATGCCGATCTCCAAGCCGTTGTCCCGGTACCATACCGGCAGCGGGGGCAGGGGATGGGCCTTCTTCAGCGCCCGCAGGACTGAATTGTCGAAATAGGCCAGCCCCGATTTTCTTTCGAAGGCCATCTCGGCAATGGAGCCATCTTTCAGGATGCGGATATTGACCACGGCCTCCACGTCGTTCCGGGGGTTGATGCCACCGGGCAAAGCCCACTGGCTTTTGATGCGGGACCAGATAACCCGGTAATAATCGGCCAGCCGGTCGTCAATCTGGCCGGCCGCCGCGGAAGTGGCCGGAGACGCCGATTCGGCACTCGCCGGGGTCTTGTCGCCCAGTTTTTTCTTCAGTTTCTCCACCGCCGGATTGCGCAGATTCTGCTTTGTATCCACCCTTCTGATCGGTGGGGCTTCCATCCGAACCGATTTTTTAAACGCCCGGGTCCCCGTGGACAGGACGGCGCCGGCGATGTCCTGAAGGGGGTCCGCCGCCGGCTGGCGCCGCAGGATACTGTCGGAGACACTTACCAGGTTTACAGAATAAACGGGACCGAGGGTGAAGCGGGGCGTCGCGGAACGGATGGGGAGAAATATCGCCAGGGACAACAGCAGCAGGTGGACCAGCAGCGAGAGGATGACAAGCCGGGACAGGCGATCACCCCGGCGATCCCGCATCCCCGGGTAATCCAGGGACGTCATTTCGTCTCCTCGGGGGTTTCGGTCACCATGCCCAGTTTATCGACGCCGGCCTTGCGAATCTCCGACATTACCTCCACCACGAAGCCGTAGGCCACGGTTT
>JAKQIZ010000140.1 GCA_029561465.1 Deltaproteobacteria bacterium
AAGATATACAAGGCAAAGCGAAGCGAAAAAAGGTGATTGGAGTTGTGTGCTGTGGGACAGTCACGGCATCACGAAAAATCTATCAATACGTTATTGGCTCGCCGCCGTCTTGCAGTGATACCTAAACTGGTACATGCCTAAGGCAACCAAGGAGTCCTGCAAGGACGCATTTTTGCCTTGACAGCATGAAGGGCAGTGTGGCATATGCATGTCGCTTTTTGAGGAACACGATTTGAGGAAGGAGTTGGAAGGAGTAGCTTTAGGAGTAGCGACCGGCTTGAGCTATTAAAAATTATCTTATTTCCAGTAAGTTATAGCAACTTTCCAATTCCAGTACCGCCTACCATGAAAATCAAGGGGTTACGGTTTTTCCGCAGCCCCTTTTTCTTTGGCGACGTTAAGGTGAAAATCGGTGGTACCAGTAAGACGACCATAAAAGGCTCTCACCAGAAGCCCCTTTCCATGCAATTTTCTATGAAGGTCAGCGACCTTTTTTGCCCCTCGGCGAAATATGCGAACAACTGCTTGCCCACATCGGGATATAGGGGACATTCATTGAGCTTGGCTACAGGCACCCAGGCAATGTCCAGGGAATGGGTGTGATCGGGCCTGACTTTGGGAATGCCGTGCACCGCCGTGGCCGCGAAGATGATATGCAGGGTCTGGGGATGACGCTTCGTGCCGGGCGCTTCCCCGACGAGAACAATATCGCCCACCTCCACCTTGACCCCCAGTTCGTTCTTCCACTCGCTGGTTATGGCCTCCTGGAGCGGCACGTCTCTGTCCACCCCGCCCCCCGGCAGGGCATATACGTCCTTGCCTCCGTAAACATACTTCATGCAAAGGATCTCTCCGGCCTGTTCGAAGGCGGCTGATACCCGAACTCTCATAAGCGCTCCTTTCTTTGTCCTTTTAAGCCGGGGAGACCATCACCGCCGGCTCGGCGCCGCGGCTGGAACAAGTCGCGCCGTTATGGACATTGTACCGGGATGAAGGACGGAATGCAAACGATCTTTCCGCAAGGACAGTTCAGGGCGTGCCCATATCGATCCGGAGGGGATTCAGGGGAAGGCGATCTTCAGGGTACCACCGCGCCCCAGGATGTCATGTAGATGGATGTAGCCCTGGAGTTTTTTCCGGCCGTTGACGACCACCAAGGTGGTGATTTCGTCCTTCTGCATGGCCTCGATGGTCTCGGCGAGGGAGGCGTTCTCGTCGATGGTCTTGGGGGTTCGGGTCATGATGGCGTCGATGGGGCCGTCGGTATCGATGCGGCCCCGTTTGACCAGGCGGCGGAGGTCGCCGTCGGTGAAGATGCCCCGGAGGATGCTCCTGCGGTCTGTGATGAGGACGAAGCCCTTGTTGTTGATGTCCATCTCCTCGATGGCCTGGGCGACGGTGGCGCCGGTGAGGACTTTCGGCGTTTGGCCGCCGGCTATCATCACCTCCCGGACCCGAGCCCGGAGGCGGGCGCCGAGGTTGCCCCCGGGATGAAACTTGTAGAAATCTGCTTCGTTGAATTTCCGCTTTTCGATGAGGGCCACCGCCAGGGCGTCACCCATGGCCAAGGCGGCGGTGGAACTGGACGTTGGCGCCAGTCCGAAGGGGCACGCCTCCCTTTCCACCCCCACGTCGATGACGAGATCGCAGGAGCGGGCCAGGGTGGAGGCGGTATTGCCCGTCAGGGCGATGAGGGCGGCGCCGATCTCCCGGACGCTGGCGACGATGACGTTGAGTTCGTGAGTTTCGCCGCTGTTGGAAATGGCGAGGACGACGTCACGCTTTGTCACGATGCCCAGATCGCCGTGCATGCCCTCCACGGGATGGAGGAAGATGGCCTGGGTCCCCGTGCTGGTGAGGGTGGCGACGATCTTCTTTCCGATGAGCCCGGATTTGCCGATCCCCGTGACGATGACCCGGCCGCGGGAGCGGTAGATCGTTTCCACCGCCCGGGTAAAATTGTCGTCCAATTTTTCGATGAGTCCGGCAACGCTCTCCGCTTCGATCTTCAGAACGTCCCGGGCAAGCCGGATAGAGAGTTCATTTTCCATGTGGCGGCGATGTTTGTCTTTGACCTTTCAGGTATTGAATCGTCATTCGCTTTTCCCCCCGAATCCACCTTCATGATGACCACTTGCCGGCGGCGCGAGACGCATCCCAGGTCGGGAGAGGGACGCTATCAGAAAATATTGCCGCTGACAAGGACGTTTTTCCACCGGCGCCGGGCTTTTCGTTGACAGGGGCCCCGGCGGTATTTATACTTCCCGAAAAGAGGAGGAACAATGGCGGCGGATAGAGTTTCCCGGTGGCGCGTAATCGGCGGGGCGACGATCCTGGTATTTATGATCCTGTTGGCCGTGCGGATGGGGATCATCGGCCTTCCCGGGGGTGGGCTGGGCAGGGAGGGGTCGCGGGCGACCGGAAAGACGGCCCCGACGACCCCTCCCGTGGAGCGGGAGGTCTGGATGAATATCTACCAGCAGGGACAAAAAATCGGTTATGCCCACCGGAGCGCTGGCCCCGGCGGCGAGGGATTTCGCATCCAGGAAGAGATCTTCATGCAGGTGCGGACGATGGGGGTCGTCCAAGGCATTGCCCTGCGGACCGAGAACACCCTAAATAAAGAGCTGGCCCTCGCCACCTTTTCTTTCGATCTGAAGTCGAATCTCTTCGCCTTCCATGCCCGGGGACGGGTCGCGGGAGACCGCCTGCTGATCGACACCCGAACGGCGGGGGAGGAACGGCGTTACGAGGTGCCCCTGAAAGAGCCCGTCCGTCTTTCCCAGGGGATGTTCACCGGCGTCGCCGCAGCCCGCCTTGCCCCGGGACAGGAAATAACGATCCCGATCTTCGATCCCATGACCATGGGATCGCGGCCGGTAAAGCTGACCTATGTCGGCGAGGAAATGAAAACTGCTCAGGGGAAGACCATACCCCTGCGGAAATATGCCATCGATTTTATGGGCGCCCGGCAGTACGCCTGGCTCGATAAAGAAGGTGATGTCGTGCGGGAGGAGGGGATGTTGGGCCTCGCCCTGGAAAAGACCAGCCGGGAGGACGCACGTTCCGGGGTGAGCGGCGGTGCCGCCGATTTGACCGATCTGGCCTCTGTTGCCGCCGGTCGGAAGCTGGAGGATCCGGAGGGTCTGCAATCCCTGACCGTAAAGCTGGCGAATGTCGATGTCCGTCCCCTGGCGCTTTCCGGGGACCGTCAGTGTTATGACTCCGGGGGCCTCCTCACCGTTCGCAAAGAACGGCGCGGCGGTCTGAACCCCGGCCGCTCCGGGGATCTGGAGAACCGGGATGTGTACATGGCGGCGACGCCCTTCATCCAGTCTTCCCATCCCGACGTCCGCTTCCGGGTCGGGGAGATTGTCGCCGGCAGCGCCGGTGACGAGGAAAAAGCGCGCCGGATCGTTGCCTGGGTCCACGGGAATATCGAGAAGCGCCCCGTGCTCTCCGTAGCCAATGCGGTGGAAACCCTGAAAAACCGCGCCGGTGACTGTACGGAGCATGCCGTCCTGACCGCGGCCCTGGCCCGGGCGGCGGGTGTTCCGGCCGTCATGGAAGCGGGGCTCGTTTATCAGCGGGGCCGGTTTTACTATCATGCCTGGAACGCGTTCTGGCTTCCCGCCTGGGGCGGCTGGGTCACCGCCGATGCCGCGTTGAACCAGTTTCCCGCTGATGTGACCCACCTGCGTCTGGTTCGGGGCGAGGCGGAAAGGCAACTGGATCTCATGGGCATCGTGGGGCGGATAAAACTGGAAATCAAGGACATGTCGCGATGATCGAACTTAAAGAGCTGACGAAATATTACGATCGCACCCTGGCCGTCAAGGCCCTGAACCTTTCTATCCCCAAAGGAGAGATCTTCGGCTTCATCGGTCCCAACGGGGCGGGAAAAACGACGACGATCCGCATGATGGGGGGCATCCTGGCCCCTTCTTCCGGGGCGGTGCTCATCGACGGGCAGTCGCTGGCGGAGCATCCCGTGGCGGTGAAGAGGAAGATCGGTTTTATCCCCGACCGGCCGTTTCTCTATGAAAAACTCACGGGTTGGGAATTCATGCGCTTTTCCGCCGACCTGTTCGGGATGGATGGCGGCGGGTTCGTTGGCCGGGCGGAAGAACTGCTGGGCAGCTTCGCCCTCTTCAACTGGCGCCACGAGTTGATCGAATCTTATTCCCACGGGATGAAACAGCGCCTCATCATCGCTTCCGCTCTGCTCCACGATCCGGCGGTGCTCATCGTCGATGAGCCCATGGTGGGACTCGACCCCGGAGCCATCCGCATGGTCAAGGACATCTTCCGCACCCTGGCCTACCGGGGGACCGCGATCTTCATGTCCACCCACACCCTGGCGGTGGCGGAAAACCTCTGCGACCGCATCGGCGTCATCCACCGCGGCGACCTCATCGCCTTGGGGACCATGGCGGAGCTGAAGGCGTCCACCCGCCTCCGGGAAGGGGATCTGGAGGAGGTGTTTCTGCGCCTGACCGAAGAGGAGACGGGATCATGAACGGCGTCCTCACGCTGCTGAAACCGCGTCTCTGGTCCTTCCGGAACGGCAGCCTCTCCCGGGGGGCCTGGGACAACCGGGCCCGGCTGTACTTCTTCAGCTTCATCGGGTTGGGATTCTGGTTGGGGATCTTCATGATCTTCTACCGGGTTCTCACCTATTTCAAAGGGGTCGAGGGCTTCGGCGATATCCTCGCCTTCAAGCTGATGTCCATGGTCGTCATGACCTTCTTTGTGCTGCTGATCTTCAGCGGCGTGATCGTCACCCTGTCGAAGCTCTACATCAGCCGCGACCTCCCCCTCGTGCATTCCCTTCCCGTCACCCCGGGGGAGATATTTCTCGCCCGCTGGCTGGAGAGTCTTATCGACAGCTCATGGATGGTGGCGCTGTTCAGCCTGCCCATCTTCATTTCCTATGGCCTGGTTTTCAAGGCGGGGTCCGCCTTCTATCTCCTGGCGCTGCCGGCGGTTGCGTTCCTCTGTGTAGTGGCCTCGGGATTGAGTTCCCTGGCCGTAATCGGGTCGGCGACCATCCTGCCGGCGGGGCGGATCCGAACCCTAGCCGTCTTTTTCGGCGTCGTCTTGATCCTGTTTGTCGTCGTCGCCGTGCGACTCATGCGGCCGGAGCAGTTGATGAACCCCGAAACCTTCCAGTCCGTGGCCTTTTATCTTCAATCCTTGGAGACGCCCGGTTCCCCCCTGATGCCCACCACCTGGACCTACGATGGTATCCGGGCGGCCCTCGCCGGCCGCTGGGGCGAGGCTGCCTTTCATCTCTCTTTGTCCTTCACGGGCGGGCTGTCGCTCCTCATGGTGAACCTGATGGCGGCGGAAAAATGGTACTTCCGGGGCTATTCCCGAGCCCAGACGGCGCCTTCGCGCCTGGTTGCCGTTCCGAACCCCGGCCGGGGCTGGAGCGGGATCCTGTCATTTCTCCCGCCGCCGGTGCAGGCCCTGGCGGTGAAGGAGATCAAGAGCTTTTTCCGCGACCAGACCCAGTGGCCCCAGTTGTTTCTCCTTTTGGCCCTGATCGTCGTCTATCTCTATAATTTTTCCGTCCTTCCCCTGGACCGGACCCCCATCAGGACCGTCTATCTCCAGAATCTCTTTGCCTTCCTCAACATGGGGCTGGCGGGCTTTGTCCTGACGGCCATAGCGGCCCGCTTCGTCTATCCGGCGGTGAGCATGGAGGGTCAGGCCTTCTGGATCATCCGCTCCTCGCCCGTTACCCTGCGGACCTTTCTGATGGTGAAATTCTTCATCTATTATATTCCCCTGGTGTTCCTGAGCGAGGTGCTCATCGTGGTCTCGAATCTCCTTTTGGAGGTGACGCCGTTCATGATGACCCTGTCCGTTATCACCGTCTTTTTCATGACGCCGGGGATCGTGGCCCTGGGGGTCGGTTTCGGGGCGGCCTATCCTGATTTCACCTCGGAGAATCCCACCCAGTCCGTTACAAGTTTCGGCGGACTCCTCTACATGACGATCTGTGCCGGCTTCATCGCCCTGATCATCGTCCTGGAGGCGGGACCGGTTTATGCCGTCTTCATGGCCGGGATCAGGGGGCAGGTCCTGACCGCCCCGCAATGGTTCTGGCTGATCGGCTCATTGGGACTGGCGCTTGCCGTCTGCGCCTTTGCCGCGGCGGCGCCCCTGCGGATGGGAGTAAAGCGCCTGGAATGCTGACTTAATATCTTGAGAGTCCAAAGTTTTCTGCTTGTAACGTAACAATCATTGAGTGAACTACCACCGAGCTTGCTCGGTGGTAGTTCACTCTTTTTGTCGGGCCATAACTTATAAGTATCAGATATTATTAGAAGTGACTCTTGAATAATGACACCCAAAAGCCATTTTTAGAGGAAAAACCATGAACTTGGGCTAAGCTTCCCGGCATCGTCGATGTGGATACATCGCTGGAAGCGGGAAAACCGGAATTGCGGGTGATCATCGACCGGGACAAGGCAGCGGATCTAGGTGTAACCTTGGCCAGCATCGCCGCAAAAATCCTTCCTATGGATTATACGGCGAAGTACAAGGGCGCTGCCGATACCATGAAAGAATCGCTCGGTTTGCTTCTCTTTGCCCTGCTGCGGGGCACGGTCATGGCCTATATGGTTCTGGCGGCGCAATTCGAGAGCTTCATGCAACCGGTGATTGTATTGCTCTCCATGCCCCTGTCTTTCATCGGGGCCTTCGGTGCCCTGGTCCTGACGGGGAAAACCATCAGCATCTTCAGTATGATCGGGATGATTCTCCTCATGGGACTGGTGAAAAAGAATGCCATCCTTCTGGTGGATTACACCAATACGCTCCGGGAGCGGGGAATGCCGCGCCGGGAGGCCATTCTGAAGGCAGGTCCGGTCCGGTTGCGGCCCATTCTTATGACGACTTTTGCCATGATTTTTGGTATGCTGCCGGTGGCAGCGGGATTGGGGGAGGGCGCGGAGACCCGATCCCCCATGGGGGTAGCGGTAATCGGTGGGCTTATAACCTCGTTTTTTCTGACCTTGATCGTCGTGCCGGCGGCCTATGATCTCTTGGTAATTGGACTTCAGTTTATGGCTAAACAAACCGTAACCAGGCGGCAGAAGGACATCTCCCGGCTCCTTCGTGAGCGGCGACGGAAATGGAAAGATGCCGACGGGAAGATGAAAAACCGGAAAGGGATTAAGAAGAAATGAAATTTTCCCCCGCCGATATCGAACAGATTCAACGCGAGGGTCTCTCCGTGGCACGGGTGGAGGAGCAGCTCGCCCTTTTCCAGCGAGGTGTTTCTCATATCGAGCTGCATAGGCCCTGCCGGACCGGCGACGGCATCGAAGTCATTTCTCCGGAAGCAGGGGAAAGGCTGACGTACCGTTGCGAACTGGCCGCGGCCGCTGGCCGTTGCCTGAAATTCGTTCCTGCCTCCGGGGCCGCCAGCCGCATGTTCAAGGATTGGTTTCAGGGGCTGGAAGATCCGTGGCGGGAGGGTGATCCGGCGGCGGCGGCTTTCGCTGCGAATCTCCCCCGCTATCCCTTTTACGAGGACCTGCGCCTGGTTATGGCCCGGCAGGGGGACGATCCCGATACCTGTTTGAGGGAGAAGCGGTATGATGCGCTCCTGTCATCTATTCTGACCCCCCATGGGCTAGGTTATGGCTATCTCCCCAAGGCCTTGGTCAAATTTCACCACTATCCGGACGGAAGCCGGACGGCCCTGGAAGAGCATCTGGTGGAGGCCGCCCTCTACGCCACGGACAACCGGCGGATCAGCAGACTCCATATCACCATATCGCCGGAATACCGCTTGGCCGTGACGGACTTTCTCCGGGAGACCTGCCCGCGCTATGAAGGGATCTTCAGCGTCACTTATGACATCGCCGTGTCCTGCCAGGAGACGGCGACCAACACCATTGCCGTGGATATGGACAACCGGCCCTTTCGGACGGAGGACGAACGTCTCTATTTCCGGCCGGGGGGGCACGGCACCCTGCTCAAGAATTTGAACGACATCGACGGTGACATCATTATCCTCAAGAATATCGACAATGTTGCACCGGATCACCTCAAGGAGGTGACGGTGCGCTACAAGAAAATTCTGGCGGGATTGCTTTTGGAGCGCCAGGAAGAGAGCTTCCGATATCTGCAATGTCTGCGGGCGGAGCATGTCGATGCGGAAACCATTGCGGCAGCGGATCGATTTTGCCGGGAGAAGCTCCATATCACTTTTCCCGATGATTATCACCGCTGGTCGCCGGAAAAAAAGAAGGCCGTCCAGCTTCGGAAACTGGCGCGGCCTATGCGGGTGTGCGGTGTCGTTCGCAACGAAGGCGAACCGGGGGGAGGCCCCTTCTGGGTCCGAGACGACGACGGCGGCCGGTCGCTGCAAATCGTGGAGGAGATCCAGGTCGATCCCCATTCGGAATCCCAACAGGCGATCTGGCGGGCCGCTTCCCATTTCAATCCCGTTGATCTGGTCTGCGGGATTCGGGATTATCGGGGAGAAAAATACGACCTGAGGCGTTTCGTCAATCCGAGGACCGTCTCCATTGCCAAAAAATCCGAAAAAGGGCGGGATTTGCAGGCCCTGGAACTGCCCGGACTATGGAACGGCTCCATGGCGGACTGGAACACCATTTTTGTGGAGGTTCCAATCGCCACGTTCAATCCGGTCAAGACGATTGCCGACCTGCTGCGGCCACAGCACCTCTGGCAACGAAACAACGGTGGTCAATAGGATTTTGTCGGAGCTTTTTCCGGTTTATTCCCGCCGGGACTCTTGAGGTCCTGAATTTCCTTTTGGATCTCGTAGGCTTCCGAACCGTCGGCCGGTACGTGTTTCAAGGCGGCCTGAAAGTGATACAGGGCGCTTTCCCGGCGGTTCTTTTTCTTGAAGTATCGGCCAAAGTAGTAATGTGATTCATACAGATGGTTGTTCTGCCCGTAGATCATCGCCATCGTATAAAAAACCTCCTCGTCGTCCACGGTCTTTTGCTCGATTTCCTTGAAGATGGCGATGGCCTCGGTCTTCCTGCCCTGAGCTTCGTACGCCCGGGCAAGGTAAAGCAGGGCCGAAACATTTCCGGGATCGCGACGGATCGCCTCCTGGAGATAGGGAACCGCCTCTTTTGATTTCCCCGCCTTGAAATAAGCAATCCCCATTTCTCTGAGGATATCGGGATCCGACGGGGCGAGGGAATGTGCCTCATGAAAGGTCTGGATGGACTCGGCGGTCAGCCCGAGCCTCTCCTGGGTCACCGCGAGGCCTAAAAGATCGTCCGCGTTGCGGGGGTTCTTCTGGAGATTTTCCTGAAAATGTTTGAGATTCTTCTGATAGTCCTTGGTTTGGAGGATCAGGAGCGTCTGAATTTTTTTTAGGTTGCCGACGATCGATTCTTTGCCCCGCCGGGTATAGGTAGTCTGCAGCATGGCGTCGAGATAGCGGATCCGATCTTCCGTACCGGGATGGGTGAGAAAGTACGACGGAATGGAATTGGAATAGAACTCGTAACGCCGGAGGATCTTTAAAAAATCAAGAGCAGATTTTCCGTCGTAGCCGGCCGACACGAGATAGCTGAGCCCGAGCCGATCGGCCTCTTCTTCGTGCTCGCGGCTGTATTTCAGGCTCATGGTCTGCATGGCGGCCATGGGGAATGCCACGGCCGCGGCGCCCAGATCGCTGCCAACACCGAGGAAGGCGCCGGCAAGGATCCCCGCCAGGGCCGCAATATTCAACTTTTTCGATTTTTCGATGCTATCCGCTATGTGCCGGGCGTTGATGTGGGCAATTTCATGGGCCAGAACGCTGGCCAGCTCGCTTTCCGATTCGACGAGGGTCAAAAGGCCGTGGTTGACATAAATATAGCCCCCCGGGGTGGCGAAGGCGTTGACCGCCGAACTCTTGATGATGGAAAAACGGTAATCGTAGGGAAGCTTTTCACTGTTCGCCAGGACCATGTTCCCGATGGTGGACAGATAGGTGGCGGCCCGCTGGTCATGTAGGATGGCCTGGTGCTTTTCGAGGTTGTCGTAGAATTCCTTGCCCAGTTTTTTTTCATCGCTCAGTGTGAAGGCCCCTTGGGCCGCCGTGACGGAGGCCAGTACGAAGATCGCTGTCAACAGAAAAGTGATGCCGCTACGAAACGGTTGCCACTTTGCTGCTGCGGACCGGATGCTCCCCACGCGAAGAGGGGACATATGCATGTTTATGGGCGGTCTTCGGATATTCATGCTTCTTATTTTACACATTTGCGGAAGATTATCAAGATAGCGTTCATTTTTTTATCTTTCTGAGCCATTGAGATGATAAACGGCCTGTGATATAAGGACGCCGCATGCGGACGGACGGAAGGGAGAGCCGACGCTGGGGAAAGAACGGCTTATGAGGCGGTGAATCATTCATGAAACTCGGCAAAATGGTGATCGTTATCGACGGACCGGCCGGTTCGGGAAAGAGCACGGTAAGCAAACTGGTTGCCCAGAAATTGGGTTACCACTATCTCGATACCGGTGCCCTCTACCGGGCCGTGGCCTATATGTTGATCAGGGCCGGTATTAGAGAGGACGATCAGGATAACTTTAAAAAAATTTTAGCGGCGGCGGAGATATCCTACGAAAAGTCACCCGCGGGAATGTTCGTGAGGGTAAACGGTGAAGATGTGACGGCTCACTTGCGCAACGAGGAAGTGAGCCTCCAGGCATCAAAGATATCGGCGCTGCCCGCTGTCCGGGAGAAACTACTTCCCGTCCAGCGGGCGGCGGGCCGTGATGGCGGGATTGTCGCCGAAGGACGGGATATGGCGACGGTGGTCTTCCCCGTCGCCGAGGTAAAGATCTTTCTCGATGCGGACGAAAACGAACGGATAAAAAGACGCCACGCGGAATTAGCCGCCCGTGATGGGAAGGGCGACTACGCGCTGATAGCTGAAGGTTTGCGGCGCCGGGACCACCAGGACCGGACCAGGACCGTGGCCCCGCTCAAACCCCATGAAGACGCCGTCCATATCGATACGACCCGGATGTCCATAGACGAAGTGGTGGAAGCCGTGCTCGCCGTTATTAATCGTCATCCTTCCCGTGAATTCTCTTGATCTTTTATATTCAGTGTGTTAGTGCACCTTGACATAGCGGCGGTATATTCAAAATTTTAGGGGGTACAGAGTTAATGGTAAACGGTAGTGATGTCAATGAAACATCCC
>JAKQIZ010000141.1 GCA_029561465.1 Deltaproteobacteria bacterium
TAACGGTTTTGCAGACCGCTGCCTTAGCCACTTGGCTATGCCGCCTGATTTTCTGGAGCGGGCGAACGGATTTGAACCGTCGACGTCCACCTTGGCAAGGTGGCACTCTACCGCTGAGTTACGCCCGCAAGTATTGATCACATCTGGGGGCTGACTATAACATCAGCCTTTTTTTGTCAATAAAAAAGTTCAGGAAGTCTCGTTGTCACGGCTCTCTTCGGCGCGGTCCACGAGCCAGAGCACTGCCGCCATATATTCAGTCATTGCAGCAAAGAAGATGTTGTTGTGGTTTGCACCCGGTACCCGGAGCATCCTTTTGATTGGGGCCGGAGATGCTTCGTATAATGCCTCTCCCTCATTAAAAGCGATTATTTGGTCGAATTGGGCGTGAATGATAAGGGTTGGCTTAGATATATTCTTGATTTTACTGATATTCCTTGGCCCTTGGACTTCGTCAAGATGAAAGTACTCCATTTCGACGCCCATCAATCTCAATAATGGACCAAGGTAGGCAAAACCGCTCTCGATGATCAATCCGTCCATATCATGTTGACGGCGGTGGGCGATCTCCAGAGCGGAGGCGCTGCCGAGGGATCTCCCCATAACGATCATGAGGCCAGTAAAACCCTTCTCCCGGAGCCATCCTTTTACATGGTCGAATATCACCAAGCAATCCGTCATCATGGCGCTTACCGTGGGGATGCCGGATGACACGCCGTAGCCCCGATAATCAGCGATGAGAAAATTGATCCCCCGGTCGGTGTAGAAAGGGGCTATATCCTGATAATCAGACGCAATTTCACCATTTCCATGAAAAAAGATAATATTGGCGGCGGCCGGAGATTCGAGGTATGCCTGGACTTGAACATAAACCCCATCGTCTACCGGAACCATCAGTGATGTTGCCTCACGGTGGTTCATGGTCAGGGACCAGTCGGGGCGGGGAAAGAAGAGAACTCGTAATATCTCCGGCCGGTCGAAAGTCCGGTAATCGCTTCTTTCAGCCATCGGTCCCCTCTTTTCCCAACAGGATGTGCCGGTAAAATTTCGTCAGGTAGTCCAAGCCGGAATAGACACTGAGAATCAAGGCGATAAACAGAATGGTGGTACCGACTACATGGGCGTCCGCACCTAAAAATGGATAATGAATCATAAGAGCCGATACGGCGAAGACCTGACATAAAGTCTTCTGCTTGCCTAGCCAACTGGCCTGGATGATATATCCCTCCGATGAGGCGATGTTTCTGATCCCGTCCACGGCAAAATCCCGGATGACGATGATGGCCACCACCCAGGCCGGGATCCTGCCGATGGGGATCATCAGGATCATGGCGGTGTTGATTACCAGTTTGTCGGCGATGGGATCTAAAAATTTTCCCAGCGTAGTGACAATCCGGTAGCGACGGGCGACATACCCATCAAGCATATCGGTAAAGGAAACGGCAATGAACAGGGCGGCGATTATGAGACTCATCGTCTGGCCGGGGGACAAGAGGAGAAGAAACAGCACCGGGACAAACGAGATCCGTACCATCGTGATGGTGTTGGGCAGATTGAAGATCTTCTTCCTCTCCGGCGAAAGGGGCAGGGAATCGAAATACCTTTGCAGATGGTCTATCATAAAATGATGATTATCTTTTTTTCACGGCCGGATGGAAACCCCACCTGTTCAATCGCTGGCTTTGCGGTTGTTGCGATCACAAGCATCATTTCTTCGGGACTCGCTGCCAGTCGGATAGAAAGGCTTCCACTCCCCGGTCTGTCAGGGGATGCTGGGCCAACTGCTTAATTACCTTGAAGGGGATGGTAGCGATATCCGCACCCATCATGGCCGCCTCCAGGACATGTCCGGGATGCCGGACACTGGCGACGATAACTTCTGTTTCATACCCATATTGATCGTAAATATTGATTATCTGCTCCACCAGGGCCATGCCGTCATGGGAGATGTCATCCAGACGCCCTACAAACGGACTTGCGTAGGCCGCCCCGGCCTTGGCGGCCATCAGGGCCTGGAGGGGAGAAAATACAAGAGTCTGATTCACCGGGATGCCCTCGGCGGCGAAGAGACGGGTGGCCTTCAGACCGTCCAGGGTCATCGGCACTTTGATAACGACCTGGTCTCCCAGCTTGGCCAGTTTTTTCCCTTCCTTGAACATCTCGCCGGCCTCCAGACTAACGACTTCCAGACTTACCGGTCCGCTTACCTCCTTGAGAATTGCCCTCACCACTTCCGCAAAGGTTTTCTTTTCTCTTGCGATCAGGCTGGGATTGGTCGTGACTCCATCGACCATCCCTAAACTGGCTGCTTCTTTGATCTCTTCGATATTCGCGGTATCTATGAAGAATTTCATGATCCCTCCTTATTCTTTTCCTGCTGGGAAGCATTTTGATAGTTTTCCATGCAATTGCGACTGCAGAAATAATGGATTTTTCCGTTTTGCCGCCATATGCAGGCATTGCTGATCGGGATATAAGTGTGACAGTAGGGATCCTCGACAAGTTCCTCGCCAGCGGTGAGATTTTCCCGCTGTTCTTTAGAGATGGGGTTGACGGTCTTCTTCCCCGGCAGGAAGAGCATCCTGGTGAGCCGGTAAACAAGATAGAAAACGATGATCGCGATAATGAGCCGGAGAATCATTTTTTCTTTCCGCAGGATAACTTCTTGTTATTGACTAATCAACTCGACCGCCGCTCGATCGTCTTCGTTTAGACGGATCAGTAATCCCTGCACGGAGATGCCGAAAGCAGGATGAACCAGATAACCGGCAAGTTCACACAGGGGGATCAGGACGAAACGCCGCCGGTGGCATTCCGGATGAGGAATTACCAGGTCATCTTCCCGCAAAAGTTCCTGGCCGTAAAAAATTATATCCAGGTCGATAAGCCGGGGACCCCAGCGCTGGGTTTCCCGGCGCCCCATCACCTGCTCTGTGGCCCGAAGGTTTTCCCACAGGCGCCGGGGTGATAGAATGGTGCGGATCTCCACCACTGCGTTGACGAAACTATCCTGATTGCGCACTCCTATGGGCTCCGTTCGGTAAAAGGAAGAGGCCCGCAAGAGCTTCACACCCGTCATACCCCGCAACTTTTCCAGTGCCAGCCGGCACTGGAAAAGAGGCTCTTGCAGGTTAGAGCCGAGGCCAATATAGGCGATTGTGCCGGCAGCGGTCATATTAGCGCGTTTTCAGCCCCAGCACATCCTGCATGTCGTAGAGCCCCTTTTGCTGGTTCACGATCCATTTGGCCGCTCGGAGCGCCCCCCGGGCAAAATTGTCCCGGTTGTGGGCGCGATGGATGAACTCCAGGCGCTCGCCGTTGGTGACGAACATCACATTGTGTTCGCCGACGATATCGCCGCCCCGAAGGGTCTGGATGCCGATTTCCGCCTTCGTCCGCTCGCCGATCATACCCTTGCGGGCATAGACGCCATCCCGATCGAGGTTCCTGCCGAGCTTCGCGGCGATAATCTGGGCCATCTTCATGGCCGTGCCGCTGGGGGCGTCTTTTTTTAGCTTATGATGCGCCTCCAGGATCTCCACGTCGTAATCATCACCCAGGATAGCCGCCACGTTTTCCAGTACTTTGAACATGACGTTTACCCCAACGCTCATATTGGGGGCGATAACACAGGGCGTCTTCTTGGCTAATTTAGCGGCGGTCTTCAACTCATTGGGGGTAAAGCCCGTGGTGCCGATGACTATTGGCTTGCCGACCTTGGCGGCGATTTCCAGATGCCGCAGGGACGATTCATGGTAGGTAAAATCGATGACCACATCCCCCTCCTTGACCACCTTCTTCAAGTCGTCGGCAACGAGGATTCCCGTCATGGCCATGCCCAACACTTCTCCCAGATCCTTACCCACTGCCGGATGGCCTGTTGCCTCCACGGCCGCGGATACTTCCATGTCCGTTGCCGCTGTGATGAGATGACCGATCCTGCCTCCCATCCTACCGCCCGCACCCATGAGAATCGTCTTGATCATCTTTTCCGCTCCTTATCTCAGCAACCCGTAGTTGATCATTATCTTACGGAGTTTCTCGTAATTTGCCTCCGACATCTTAGCCAGGGGTAGCCGCACTTCGAATTCGATTTTGCCCATCATCGCTAGGGCGGCCTTAACTGGGGTCGGGTTCGTTTCGATGAAGAGAGAATCCACCAGGGGCGCCATCCGATAATGAAGATTTTTGGCTTTCTGTAAATCCCCGGCGGCGAAGGCGTCCACCAAGGCCGCCATATCTTTTGGGACGATATTGGAGATGACGGAGATAATCCCGTGCCCCCCCAGACAAAGCAGTGGATATGTGAAGAAATCGTCTCCCGAAAGGACGGCGAAATCAGGACCGCAAAGCTGGATTACTTCATGCATCTGCTTTAAGGATCCGGAGGCCTCTTTCGTGCCCACTATGCCGGGAACCTTTGCCAGTCTGGCCATGGTTTCCGGCAGCAAATTGACGCCGGTACGGCCGGGTATATTGTAAATGATAATAGGAATCTTCACCTTTTCGGCGACCGTTTTGTAGTGCTGATACAGGCCCTCCTGGGTCGGGCGGTTGTAGTAGGGACAGACCATCAAGGCGCCGTCGGCCCCCACTTCCCGGGCATGCTCCGTAAGGCGCAGCGCTTCCGCCGTGGAATTAGAGCCCGTGCCGGCGATGACGGGAACACGCTTCTTGACGGCATCCACGGTTATTTCGATCACCCGGTCGTGCTCTTCATGGGACAGGGTCGGAGATTCGCCCGTCGTTCCGCAGGGCACGATTCCGTCCGTCCCATTTTCTATTTGAAACTCGATAAGTTCCCGAAGTTTTTCTTCGTCCACCCGCCCGTTTTTGAACGGGGTGACAATAGCGACAATGGCTCCCTTAAACATAGGCCCTCCTTAAAATTGATTTAGCGTTGCTTTTTAACACATCCGGTATTTTCTCACCACGAATAAGTTCACGAAGATCCTCCCGCTTCCGAATCACGTGATAACGGTCGCCCATGACTAGCACTTCCGCGGCCCGAGGGCGAGAATTATAGTTCGAAGACATGGTGAATCCATAGGCCCCGGCGCTCATGACCGCCATCAGGTCTCCCCGGGCGAAGCCCGGCAGTTTTCTTTCTTTGGCCAGATAATCGCCGGATTCGCAGATCGGACCGACGACATCGGCGATGATTTCCCGACGACGCGATTTCCGGACCTGTTGGATGTTGTGATATGATTTGTACAGGCTCGGCCGGACCAGATCGTTCATTCCCGCGTCGACGATGATGAATTTCTTCTCTTCATTTTCTTTGGTATAAAGGACAGCGGTGACCAAGATGCCGGCATTGCCGACGATTACCCGGCCCGGCTCGAAAATGAAGGTACAGGATATGTCCCGTGAGGCGCCTATTATGGCGTCGGCATACTCCGAAGGATGCGGGGGCTTCTCGTCCTTATAGGTAATTCCCAATCCGCCGCCAAGATCGAGATAGCGGATGTCGATCCCCGCCGCACGCAGGACCTGAAGGAGTTTCTTCAGGCGGTCCAAGGCGTCGATGAAAGGGGACATCTTCGTCAATTGGGAGCCGATATGGCAACTTACGCCCTTGAGATCCAGATGACGGTATTTTCTTACCTGAAGATAGGCCTGATGTGATTTTTCCACGTTGATCCCGAATTTGTTATCCTTCAAACCGGTGGATATGTAAGGATGGGTTTCCGGATCGACATCCGGGTTCACCCGCAGCGCTACCCCCGCCTTTTTCTTCAGCCGGCCAGCGCAAGCGTTGATTATCTCCAACTCCTGAAAGGATTCGACATTGAACATCAGGATGCCGGTTTCCAGGGCATATTCGATCTCCTCGATCCGTTTTCCCACCCCGGAATATACAACCTTCCGGGGATCCACTCCCGCCCGGAGGGCGCGATAGAGTTCCCCGCCGGAGACGATGTCCACCCCTCCCCCTTCCCGGATGAAGATCTTGAGGATAGCGATATTGGAATTGGCCTTAGCGGCGAAGCAGGTGATGTGAGGAATGGTGTCAAAGGCGTCGTCAAAGACCCGGAAGTGATTCTTCAAGGTGCGGTGGCTGTAAATGTAAACAGGGGTGCCCACCGCCGCCGCGATCTTGGCTACGGGCATTTCTTCACACCACATTTCCCGGTCCTGGTAATGAAAATCATGCATAGGTCAAGGCGTCCTTTAGTTAATTATTACGGTTTAAACGTTATCTCGACGGGGTTGGAGATTGCAATCACGGAACCTCCGGGCGATCCCCATTCGAGGCGGTAACCATAATGAGTTTCCTTTGCCACCGAGCGGTCCAGATAACGATAGCTCTCTGTCCCACCGTCCTCGCCCGCGAAATTCGCTGCCGGGGCTTTTATGAGGAGGATATAATCCTTTGGGCAACCGGGGCATTCATCCTTTTCAAGGTCCCAACTGGCTCTCCATATCTGGAAATATTTGCCCTCTGAATCCAACTCCGGCACCGATTTAATGGTCCACTTGAGGAGGACGCCGTCCACAGCCGCCGCAGCTGTGAGATCGCTTATCCTGGCCGGCGGCTGCTGTTGCCTAGGCACGGGATCGCCTTTCTTTCCGCAGCCGGCAATGCTTCCGATCATAATCAGGATAAAAACGATCAGCAGTACCGCCGGGACATCACTCGCCCTGTTCAATTTCCCGAATCCTCTCGGCTACCCGCTCCGGGGAAGTGCCGCCGAACGTCTTTTTCATATTCACGGACCTGGCCGCCTTGAGGCGGGGAAGGACATCGTCGGCAAACACGGCGTGAAATTTTTTGAGTTCCTCGAAGGTAATCATGGCGAGTTCCTTCCCGGCGTCCAGACAATAGGCGACGATCCGGCCCACGATGCTGTGGGCCTCCCGAAAGGGAACCCCTTTTTCAACGAGATATTCCGCCAGGTCCGTCGCCGTGGTGAATCCGAGCTCCGCCTCTGCCTCCATCCGCGGACGAAGGTAAACGATACGGGTGATCATTTCCGTGAGGATCGCCACCGCGGCGGTAACGGTATCTACAGTATCGAACAGCGGTTCCTTGTCCTCTTGAAGATCACGGTTATAGGTCATGGGTAGGCCTTTGAGTATGGTAAGGATGGCGATGAGATGACCATAAACCCGGCCCGTTTTTCCGCGAATCAATTCCGCCACATCGGGATTCTTCTTCTGGGGCATGATACTGCTCCCCGTCGTGAAGGCATCTGATATCTCCACATAACCAAATTCCTGGGACGACCAGATGATGAGGTCTTCACAAAAGCGGCTCATATGCGTCATGAGCAGCGAGGCGGCAAAGATGAACTCGGCGATGAAATCACGATCCGACACGGCGTCCATGCTGTTGCGGCTGATCCGGGGGAATTGCAGGAGTTCGGCCGCATATTCCCGATCCAGGGACAGGCTTGTTCCCGCCAGGGCTGCCGATCCCAGCGGCATGACGTCGATCCGTTTACGGCAGTCCCGGAAGCGCTCCTCGTCACGGTCGAACATCTCCCAGAAGGCGAGGAGATAATGGGCCAGCAATACCGGTTGCGCCTTCTGGAGATGGGTATAACCGGGCATCACGATTTCGATTTCCTTCTTGGCCGTTTCTACCAGCCGCTTTTTCAGATCACCCACAAGCTTCAGCAAGGCTTCGGTTTGTTCCCGCAGGTAGAGGCGAACATCGAGGGCGACTTGGTCGTTGCGGCTCCGACCCGTATGAAGTTTTTCCCCCGCCTTTCCGATCCTGGCGGTCAAGGCCTTCTCAATGGCCATGTGGATGTCTTCGTCACTCTCGTCAAAGCGGAAGCTTCCAGATTCTATTTCCTCTCCGATGGCCTGCAAACCTCGGCATATCTCCTCCGCCTCCGCTGGGGAAATGATCCCCTGCCGGGCCAGCATCCGGGCGTGGACGACGCTGCCCGCAAGGTCGTAAGGATAGAGGCGACGGTCATAGGCGAGGGATGAGGTGAAAGACTCCACCCGACGATCCGTATCCTTTTTGAAACGTCCGCCCCAGGGTTTTTTCGATTTAGACTTCTTTTCTTTCATTTCCATAGAGATTCTTATTGTATGCCCATAAGCAGGTCAAGATCATTTCCTTCGCTCGCCTTTGCGGCGCTCCCCGATTCTTCGCTCGCCTTTGCGGCGCTCTTTGCCTTTCCTTGCGTCCTGCCCTTCCCTTTGCATGGCTTTAATCTTCAGGCGCAGGGCGTTGAGGCGGATGAAGCCCGTGGCGTCCATCTGGTTGTACACCTCTTCCTTTTCAAAGGTTGCGAAATCTTCCGAGTACAGCGAGAAGGGTGATTTCCTGCCCACGACGATGACGTTTCCCTTGTAGAGTTTCAGCCGGGCCGTCCCGGTAACGTTTTCCTGGGTGGCATCGATATAGGCCTGAAGGGTCTTCATTTCCGGGGCGTACCAAAACCCGTTGTAAACAAGCTGGGCGTATTTGGGGATCAGGGAATCCCTCATAAGCATTACCTCGCGGTCCATGGTAAGCGATTCCACTGCCCGATGGGCAATCCAGAGCGCCGTTCCGCCGGGAGTCTCATAAACCCCCCGTGATTTCATGCCGACGAAGCGGTTCTCCACCATATCGACCCGGCCGACCCCGTTGGCGCCCGCAAGTTCATTCATGACCTCCATGAGGCGTGCCGGGGTAAGACGCCTGCCGTTCACGGCCACCGGATTGCCTTGCTCGAAATCGATCTCCACATAGGTCGGTTTGTCCGGGGCCGCTTCCGGGGAAACGGACATGACAAACATGTCTTCCGGTGGCTCCGCCCAGGGATCCTCCAAAATCCCTCCCTCATGGGAGATGTGGAGGGAATTCCGGTCGCTGCTGTATGGCTTTTCCTTTGTCACCAGGGGTACGGGGATGTTGTACTTGGCCGCATACTCCAGCATCGACCGGCGGGAGTCGAACTTCCAATGGGGATCCTTCCATGCGGAGATAATGCGGATATGTGGATCTAGGGCCATATAGGTCATTTCAAACCGGACCTGGTCGTTGCCCTTGCCGGTCGCGCCATGGCACACGGCGTCCGCACCTTCGGCATGGGCGATTTCCACCTGTCGCTTTGCGATCAAGGGCCTCGCCAGGGAGGTTCCCAGAAGATAAATCCCTTCATATACGGCATTGGCCCGCAAGGCGGGAAAGATAAAGTCACGGGCGAATTCCTCTGTAAGATCGTCAATGTAGATCTTGGCGGCCCCGGTGTTGACGGCCTTTTCCCGGAGTCCGTCCAATTCCTCCTTCTGTCCTACATCGGCGGCGAAACAGATTACTTCACATTTATATGTTTCCAGAAGCCAGCGCACTATAACCGATGTGTCCAGACCGCCCGAATAGGCAAGAACAACCTTTTTCACCTTTTTTTTATTCATGATTTCTCCTCCTTCATGAGTGTTTCCAAAATCGCCTTCTGGACATGGAGACGGTTTTCCGCCTGATCGAGGACGACGGAATGGGGCCCGTCGATGACTCCCGAGGTTATTTCCTCGCCCCGGTGCGCCGGGAGGCAATGCATGACGATATAATCCTCCTGTGCATGCGACAAGAGGTTTTCATTGACCTGATAAGTCTTGAAGACTCGGGAGCGATGTTCCCGTTCGGCCTCCTGCCCCATACTGGCCCAAACATCAGTATAGACCACATCCGCCTTTTCCACGGCTTCCTCAGGATCTCGGCAGAGGTATATCCCTTCCCGGGTTTCGTTTCTCCCCCGGGCAAGAAGCTCCGAATCGGGTTCATAGCCTTCAGGACAGGCCAAGGCCAGCTTCAGGGGCAGACGTGATGCCGCGTTGATCCAGGAATTGGCGATATTGTTTCCGTCCCCGATATAGGCAATCTTCAAGCCCCGGTAATCTCCTTTCTTTTCCATGATTGTGAACAGGTCGCTCAGGATCTGGCAGGGATGCAGCAGGTCGGTAAGGCCGTTGATCACGGGAATATCGGCATGAGCAGCCAGATCTTCGACGGTTTTCTGGGCGAAGGTTCTGATCATTATTCCATCCAGGTATCGGGACATGATCTTGGCCGTATCGGATACGGTTTCTCCCCGGCCGAGTTGGGTGTCGCTGGTGTTCAGGAAAACGGCCAGTCCGCCCAACTGGTACATTCCCACCTCGAAGGATAGACGAGTCCGGGTTGATGCCTTTTCGAAGATCATGCCGAGGGTCTTTCCCGTCAAAACCTGATGGGGTCTTCCCTCTTTGAGAAACCGTTTCAATTCCCCGGCGCGGGTGAAGATGAAATCGAAATCTTCCTCCGCGAGGTCATACTCGGTAACTAGATCCTTGTTCATTCCTCCTCCTTGAAGACCTCGTCCAGAATCGCCGTGGCCTGATCGATGTCTTGCTTGGTGGCAATAAGGGGGGGGACGAAACGCAGCACATTGGGACCCGCCGAGGCGATCAGCAATCCCCGCTTCATGGCCCGGGCGATGATCACCGCCGCTTCCCTGTTCAGTTCCACGCCCACGAGGAGTCCCCGACCCCGGACCTCTTTGATGAGTTTATGACGGGTCTGCAATTCCTGCATCCGGGCCATCAGATAGGAACCTTTATTTCGGCATTCCTGGATGATACCCTCGCTTAGCAAGATCTCCAAGGTAGCCCTGGCGGCCGCCATACCAAGGGGGTTGCCCCCGAATGTGGAGGCATGACTCCCAGGCTCGAAGGCGGCGGCAACTTTTTCCCCGGCCAGGGTCGCCCCGAGGGGAAACCCGTTTCCCATGGCCTTGGCCATGGTGATGATATCCGGGATGATTCCTTCCTGTTCGTAAGCGAAGAGCGACCCCGTCCGTCCCATGCCCACTTGGACCTCATCCAGGATCAGGAGGATATTTCTTTCGTCGCAAAGTTTGCGCAAGCCGGCAAAGTATCCCGGCGCCGGCAATCTGATCCCCCCCTCCGCCTGGATTGGTTCCACCAGGACGGCGCAGGTCCGTTCCGTAATCATCCCGGCCAGGGTCTCCAGGTCGTTGAAGGGGGCGTATTTGAACCCGGGCAGCAGGGGGTGAAAACCTTGCTGGAATTTTTCTTGGCCGGTTGCGGTAATCGTCGCCATGGTGCGGCCGTGAAATGAAGCAATCATGCTTATGATTTCGTTCCGCATACCGCTGCTGGAGTCGTTGCCGAATTTTCTCGCCAGTTTTATGGCCCCTTCGTTGGCCTCAGCGCCGCTGTTGCAGAAAAAGACCTTTTTCAAGGCGCAATTTTCCGTAAGCAGCCGGGCGTATTCGATCTGGGCCTCGATATAATAGAGATTAGAGACATGGACGAGCCTTTCCGCCTGTTCCTGCATCGCCCGGGTTACAGCCGGATGGGCGTGACCCAGACTGCAGACGGCGATGCCGGCGACGAAATCGAGGTATTCCCGGCCCTCGCTATCCCATAGTTTCATTCCCCGACCCCTGGTGAAAACTACGGGATATCGCCGGTACGTTCCCATGATGCATTTATCGGCGATCGATATATATTCCTTTTCATTCATGGTATGTTATGCCTCTTACATTATGTATTGATTGAAAGTTGCTTCCTCTTTGATCATCACTGTAAATCATAGACTTTTGCGGTTGTGCGTCCTCAGATGACGATCTCCGTGCCGATACCGCGGTCGGTGAACATCTCCAGGAGAATGGCATGCTTGTGCCGTCCATCAATGATATGAGCTTTTCGCACCCCGCCCCGGAGGGCCTTCAGACAACACTTGACCTTGGGAAACATCCCGCCCTGGATGATGCCGTCATTGATCATACCCAGGGCTTCGGCGTTGCTCATGGTGTTGATGAGCCGCTTGTCGGAATCAAGAACCCCGGCCACGTCAGTAAGCAGTACAAGCTTTTCTGCCTTGAGGGCAGCCGCCACCGCCCCGGCAACAATATCCGCATTGATGTTGTAGGTCTCCCCCTGATCACCATGACCCGTAGGGGCAATGACAGGAATGAATCCGTCCCTGACCAGGGCCGTCAGGAGATCGCCGTCAACTTCCCGGACCTTACCCACCAGCCCCAAGTCAATGATTTCCGGTGGGGTGTCTTTCGCCTTCTCGGCGCTGAGGAGATATTTGTCGGCCTTGATGAGTCGGCCGTCCTTGCCGCTCAATCCCACCGCCCGGCCGCCGTGCTGGTTGATGAGGCCGACGATCTCCTTGTTGACCTTCCCCACCAGGACCATCTCGACGATATCCATGGTTTCCTGATCGGTGACGCGCATACCCTGGACGAATTGAGATTCCTTTCCCAACTTCTTCAGATAGCCCCCGATCTGGGGACCACCGCCATGGACCACCACTGGATGGATGCCCACATATTTCATCATCACCACATCCCGGGCGAACATATCTTTGAGCTCGTCATCCACCATGGCGTGGCCGCCGTATTTGATCACGATGACCTTATTGTAAAAACGGCGGATGTAAGGCAGGGCCTCCATAAGTATTTCCGCTCTCTCCATCGATTTTTTTACCGTGTCCATAATAACCTCATTGGCAATGATTCTCTAAAGAATATAACGGCTCAAATCCTCGTCTTCAATGATGTCTTCCAACTTTTCCCTGACCTGTTCGGCGTCGATGACCACAACCTTCTCCATCAGGTCGGGGGCGTCGAAAGAGATATCCTCCAGAAGCGTCTCCATAATGGTGTATAAACGCCGCGCTCCGATGTTTTCCGTGCGGTCGTTGACAATGGCTGCAACTTCGGCTATTTCCGCCACCGCCTCATCGGTAAAGCTCAGTTGGATCCCTTCGGTGGCCAGCATTTCAATGTATTGTTTGATCAGGGCATTGTGCGGTTCCGTCAGGATGCGGATAAATTCCTCCTTCCCCAGAGAATCCAGCTCGACACGAATGGGGAAGCGCCCCTGGAGCTCCGGGATGAGATCGGATGGTTTGGAGGCACTGAAGGCCCCGGCGGCGATAAAGAGGATGTGGTCCGTCTTCACCATGCCGTGGCGCGTATTCACCGTAGAACCCTCCACGATGGGAAGGAGGTCCCGCTGCACCCCTTCCCGGGATACGTCCGGTCCATGGCCGGAATCGCTGCCTACGATCTTATCTATTTCGTCGAGAAAGATAATTCCTGACTGCTCTACCCTGCGGATAGCCGTTTTGGTCACCTTCTCCATATCCACTAGCGTCTGAGCCTGTTCCTGGGTAAGGATTTCCAGGGCTTCCGGAACCATGACCCGGCATTTTTTCTTCTTGGGAGGGAACATGTTGCCGAACAGTTCCTTGATGTTCATGCCCATGTCCTCAATGCCGGCCGTGGAGAAAATCTCAATCATCGGACCGCTGCGCTGCTCTGACACCTCGATTTCTACATAGCGACCGTCAAGGCGACCTTCATGGAGAAAGCGACGAAGTTTCTCCCGTGTCGTATCTTCCTTCCGCAGTCTTTCCGTCTCCCCAAACGACGCTTCTTTATCGTCGGACATCATGTCACCGACGGAGCGCTCCACCGGTTTGGGTGGCAGCAGCACATCAAGCAAAGCCTCCTCGGCCAGCGTCGCCGCCTTGGCCCGGACATTTTCCTGTTCTTCAGCCTTGGCCATATTGATGGCCAGTTCTACGAGATCACGGATCATCGACTCCACGTCCCGGCCTACATAACCCACTTCCGTAAATTTGGATGCCTCAACCTTGAGGAAAGGGGCGTTGTCCAGTTTGGCGAGCCGGCGGGCTATTTCTGTTTTTCCCACACCCGTGGGACCGATCATGATGATATTCTTCGGCGAGATCTCTTCACCGAGTTCGGCCGATACGTTCTGGCGTCGCCAGCGGTTGCGCAGCGCGATTGCAACGGCCCGTTTGGCGTCTCCCTGACCGATGATATACTGGTCCAGTTTTTCAACTATTTCCCGAGGGGTTAGGGCCTTGAGGTCCGGATCATTGTCCGGTGCAGAAAATTTCAAGAGCGGTTTGGGATTAATCATTGTCAATTTCCAATTCTTCAACCGTGATATTGTCGTTTGTGTAGATACAGATCTCCGAAGCGATTCGTACGGATTCCACCGCGATTTCCGTAGCGGATAGCTCGGAAAAACGGACCAGGGCCCGGGCCGCGGCCAAGGCATAGGGGGCTCCAGAACCGATGGCCATTACCTCATCGTCCGATTCTATGACGTCACCATTGCCTGAAATGAGCAGAAAATGATCCCTACTCACGGCGATCATCAGCGCCTCCAGATGTCGCAAGACACGATCGGTGCGCCAGTCTTTGGTAAGTTCCACGGCGGCGCGGAGGAGATTGCCGTTGTATTGGTCCAGTTTCTGGTCAAAACGGTCGAAGAGGGTAAAGGCGTCCGCCGTAGTTCCGGCAAAACCAACAATCACCTTGTTGTGGTAAAGACGGCGAACCTTCCGGGCGCCATGCTTCATGATGGTGACATCGAATGTCACCTGTCCGTCGCCGGCAACGGTCACCATACCGTTGCGCTTAATGGCAATGATGGTTGTCCCCCTCATTTTCATTGCTTTTCCTCTCCTCCCCGCCCTTGTGGATGGGCCTGGTCGTAGATTTCCATCAGGCGGCTTACATTTACCGCCGTGTAACGTTGTGTTGTCGAAAGACTTTTATGTCCCAGCAATTCTTGAATGCTCCGCAGATCCGCTCCGGCATCCAAAAGATGCGTGGCGAAAGAATGGCGGAGGGCATGGGGGCCGATCTTTTTCGCGATGCCTGCGGACACGATATACTTGTCCAGAATCCTCTCAACGGTTCGGGGATGGATCCGCCGGTCATTTTGGCCCCTGATCAATGGGGACTTGCCGCCAAAGCCTTTGCGGGAATTTTCCGTCTGTAAGTCCAGATAGCTCCTCAATGCCGATAAGGCCGGGGCACCCACGGGGACAATCCGTTCCCGCCTTCCCTTCCCCCGCACCTTGATCAGTGCTTGGGTGAAATCGATGTCCTCCCGGTTCAGGTCGGTAAGCTCGCGCAGCCGGATGCCGGTGGAATAAAAGAGTTCCAGCAGAGCCCGGTCGCGCCGTCCTTTTTCGTCGTCCGGAAACTCCTGCGTGAGCAAATCGTGTGTTTCATCCACAGAGAGATGGGCCGGGAGATACCGATCCTTCCTTGGGGCTGACATCCCGGCCAGCGGGTTGACATCCACATATCCCTTCTCAAGAAGAAAACGAAAGAACGTATTGAGGGCGGCCATTTTTCGTCCTATGGATGTTCTTTTCAATCGTTGCCGGTGGAGGGTAGCGAGATAGCCGCGGATTAGAAGCTGATCCACGGAGCGGACCGAGGCGGTGGCTAGGTAATCCTCCGTATTTTCTCCCTCGCTCAGGAAGGCAAAGAACCCTATCAGATCAGACCTATAGCTCTTCACCGTCCGGGGAGAAAGATTTCGTTCCATCTCCAGATGGACGATAAAATCCTCACCGGCCTTAATCAGTGTCTTTTCCTGGTCATCTCGTTGCAACGCGACTCCTACATCTTGTATTTACCAAAGGCCTCGGGGGAGAGGTTTTCGAGAAATTCCTTCAATTTTTCCTCCTTCAACTTCTCCATATCCTCGATGTTGGCCCCGATGTCCACATGACGTGATTTTTGTATGACCAATTCTGCTACAAATATCGGGGAATCCGTGCGGATGGCGACGGCGATGGCATCACTGGGACGGGCATCCACCACAAACTCCTTCCCTCCCCCACGCAAATGAATGTTGGCAAAGAAGGTATTATTGCGCAGATCGTGTATTTCCACCCGAACCACCTCTACCTCCATGGTTTTGAGGATGTCCTTGATCAAGTCGTGGGTCATCGGTCTCGAAAAGGTGATCTTTTCAAGCTGGGTCGCGATAGCACTGGCCTCGAAGAGGCCGATCCAGATGGGAATGGCCTTCTTCTCTTCCATATCTTTAAGAATCACGATCGGCGTGCTGGTAATGGGATCGATGGTCAATCCGGTAATCTTCATTCTGATAAACATCGGTTCCTCCCTCATCATTTCTGAACAAGAATCACCTCCGGTGATTTACGACCAAGAATTACCTCCGGTGATTTATGAACATTAATCGCTGCCGGCGATTTCAGTTCACCGCGCAGGGAATGCAGATAAGCCCCCGTAATGTTCAGAGTAACCGTTTTCCCCCGGAGGATCGGGGGGCCGGCGAAATTGACTATTTTATTGGTCCGTGTCCGGCCTGTAAGTTCTTGGGGATCGTTTTTACTGGCCCCATCCACCAGCACATCTACATCCTTGCCGACCAGGGCCTGATTTCTTTCCCAGGTGTGGCGATCCTGAAGCTCCTGAAGGATCTTCAGCCGACGGTTCCTCTCTTTTTCAGGCACCTTCTCTCCAAATGATACCGCCACTGTGCCCTCCCTTTCCGAGTACATGAAGGAAAACAGATTATCAAAGCACACTTCTTCCATAAGCGCCAGGGTCGCATCAAAATCATATGCCGTTTCCCCTGGAAAGCCTACCATGACATCGGCACTGATGGCGATATCCGGGCAGCATTGCCGCAAGGCGGTAATACGTTCCAGATAATCCTTACGGGTATAGCCGCGGTTCATGCGCGTAAGCACCCGATCAGAGCCGGCCTGGAATGGCAGGTGAATATGTTCACAGAGTTTTTTGAGCCTGCCGAAACAGTTTACCAATCCGCCCGTCAGATCCTTGGGGTGTGAAGTGGTGAATCTGATCCGTTCCAGTTCGGAAATATCGTTGATCATTGCTAATAATTTAGGAAAGTTCGTTTCTTCCGGCAAACCCCGGCCATAGGAGTTGACGTTCTGGCCCAAAAGGGTAATCTCCCTGATGCCCTGTTTCACCAGCGCCTCGATTTCCCGGATAATCTCCGCCGATGGACGACTTCTCTCCCTGCCCCGGAGATACGGAACAACGCAGTAGGTGCAAAAATTATCGCAACCCTGCATGATCGTGACGAGGGAATGGTGTTTTGTTTTTCCGTTCCCATTTTTTCCGGCGGTACAGATTCCCAGGGACGGAATTTCTTCGCGAAGTTCCGTATCCATAACGGGGCCGTGTCCGGCCCTGACCATGTCGACAAGTTGCGGCACCTCATGGAAGGCATGGGTCCCGAAAACCAGATCCACGTATGGTGTCTTTGTAAACATGTCCCGACCCCAGTGTTGGGCCAGACAACCGCCTACACCGATGATCACCTCGGGGTCCTTGTCTTTCCACCGCCGGTAGCGCCCAAGCTGACTGACTATCTTTTGGGCGACTTTAGAGCGGATGCTGCATGTATTTACCAGGATGATCTTCGCTTGGCGTACATCCTGGGTCTGCTCATAGCCTGCCTCGGTCATGATGTTTGCCAACTGCTCGGAATCATGGACGTTCATCTGGCACCCAAAGGTGTGGATAAAGAACCTTCTGTCAGCAAAATTTTCCCTGCCCATGAAAGCGACACTCGATGTTCAAAAATACGTAAAAAAATTGACTATTATAAGGGCTCATCAGAGTCAACAGTTTTTTACTTGTTGGCGGTTTTTATCCGGCGGCCTACCCATTCCTGCAAGACAATGCCGGCGACAATGAACAGCAGTCCAAAAAAGGAAGCGGCGCGGACCGCCTCGCCGCCGATGAAGTGTATGAATACCAGCGATATAAACGGGGATAGGTAGATAAGACGGGTCACCTGGATGGAGCTGCGGGAAAGGGTCAGGGCCTTCATCCAGACGAAGAAGGTTATCCCCATCTCGAAAATGCCGATATATGCCGCCCCTGCCAGTCCCGGCCAGGACGGCCGACCCAGCTTGGCCAGGCATATGCTCAGGGTAAGGGTATAGAGGAATCCGAAAAAGAAATTCAAAAAGAGTTTCACCCCCTCCTCCCGGCGATCCCTCAGGTTGGCCAGCCAATAGGAAGCCCAGACTATGGAACTTCCCATGGCCAGCAGCGCCCCGGGGAGATTGGTAACCCGGAAACTGATGAGATCGCCCCGGGTGGAGATGATCAGAATACCGATAAAACTCACCAACATCGTCATGATACGCAATAAATCGATGCGCTCCCTTCCCGTCAAACCCGCCATGATAACCAGCATCAACGGCCAGGTATAGTTAAGGGGCTGGGCTTCCTGGGCGGGAAGGAGATCATAGGCTTTAAAAAGAATCAAATAGTATAAAAAAGGATTAAGGAACCCCAGAACAAGAGAATGAAGATAATCGCGCCGGGTACAGCGTCGAATGAGCGGCATTTTCCCCTGTAATACCAGGACTATGCCCAGGATAAGCGTCGAGGTGAAGGAGGCGTAAAGAAGCATCTCTAAGGCGGAAAGATAGCGGAGGGTAATTTTGAAGGCCGTAGCCACCGTTGACCAGAACAACACGGTGAGGAATGCATAAACGTAGGCCTGCCGCTGCTGGTGCATTACCCGCTTCTCCAGGCACCTTTATCCACGGCCCGCCGGAGGGATGATTGCATCGAAATGATCTTTTCCCGAACCATGACCATAAATCTCTCCCGGCCGGTTCTTCTCTCCCCGGCCTCTCCAGGCCGTGAATCGGCGCAAGATTACTGGGCATAGATTAGACACGCTGTATTTGATTACCATAATCATTGGAATATTGACAATGTCATTTGAATATTTTCCCTAATGAAACTCCCGGCTGGACATTTCTTGGCAGATATGCCAAATCATGCTCCGTTTCATTAAACTTACGGGAGGGATTGATGGAGACAGTCGATATCCTCATCACCGACGGTCGGGTCGTCACCATGGACGAAACGGATACGATTTATGAAAACGGCGCCGTGGCCGTCGCACAGGGAAAGATCGTTGCCGTTGGCCTTACGGATGAACTTAAGAAACGGTTCTCCGGTCTCCGGACGATCTCGGCGCGCAATCACATTGTCATGCCCGGTCTTATCAACAGCCATACCCACACCGCCATGACCTGTTTCCGGGGTTTCGCCGATGACATGGAACTCATGACCTGGTGGAAGGAATACATATTCCCGGCGGAGACCCGTACTGTTTCCCCGGAGCTTGCCTATTGGGGAACCACGCTGGCCTGTGCGGAGATGATCAGATCCGGTACCACCACCTTCTGCGACATGTATTTCTTTATGGAAGAGACGGCGCAGGCGGCCAGAAAAGCGGGGATGCGCTGTCTGATCGGTGAAGTCCTCCTGGATTTCCCCTCGGCCAATGCCAAATCTCCGGCGGAGGGGCTGGAATATACGCGAAAACTCATCGAAAAATGGTCCGGAGACCCCCTGGTGCGGATTGCGGTGGAACCGCATTCCCTTTACACCTGCTCCGAAAATGTTTTGAAGGAGGCCCGTGCCCTCGCCGTCAGGTATAATGTCCCCGTAGCCATTCACTTCCTCGAAAATCAGGCGGAAGTCAAACAATTAACCGAGAAATATGGGAAAAAGGCAATTCACTACTTGCGGGAAATCGGCTTTCTCCACGACAATCTGATTCTTTTTCACGGCGTCTGTATGGATGACGAGGATATGCTTATCTGTGCCGATTACGGCTGTAAAGTAGTCCACAATCCGGAAAGCAACATGAAACTCGCTTCCGGCGTGGCTCCGGTGGGAAAGATGCTGGCCCGGGGCATAACGGTGGCCCTCGGTACAGACGGCTGCGCCAGCAATAACAACCTCGACATGTTTCAGGAAATGGACACGGCAGCCAAACTGGCTAAGGTGGCGGCCCTGGACCCCACAATCCTTCCCGCCCCGTTGGTGGTGAGGATGGCAACCCGTAACGGAGCCCTGACCATGGGATTGGAGCAGGCGGCGGGTGCACTGGAGGTGGGGAAAAGAGCCGACATCATTTTGATCGACATCCGGAAACCGCATTTGACACCCCTGTACAATGAGTATTCCCATCTCGTCTACGCGGTAAACGGTGCGGATGTTGAAACGGTCATTATCGACGGCCGACCGGTGATGGAAGATGGCCGCCTGCTCACCATCGATGAGAAAGAGGTGATGACTCGGGTCAACAAAATTGCCTCCCAGTTAAGAGGAAGCTTTTCTTAAGCAATCGAGGTAAGAAGAATGCAGAGTTGCCGCGCTCCTCTTGATATCCTAATCCAGGGGGGGACTCTCCTGACCATGGGCGGCGGGGAAGAAATCATTACCGAACCACAGTTAGGAATTCGGGACGGCAGGATCCTCTTCATTGCCCCCGCCCATGACCCTCTGGCAGCTCTCTACGCTCCGCAGGAAGTTATTGACGCTTCGGGATGTCTTATCCTTCCCGGTCTCGTAAACACCCACACTCACGTCCCAATGGTCTGTTTTCGCGGTCTTGCGGACGATCTTCCCCTTATGGACTGGCTCAACAACTACATCTTCCCAGCGGAAAGAAGGTTCGTCAACCGGGAAATGGTTCGTGCCGGTGCGTTGTTGGGGATTGCGGAGATGATACTTTCGGGGACGACCACCTTTTGCGACGGCTATTTCTACGCCAGCATCATTGCCCGGACCGCCCAGGAGTCCGGCGTCCGCTGCGTCGCCGGGATGGGAATCCTGGATGCTGATATCAGCCTGGTTGAGGAGGCAGAAGTCGCCGCACATGTAACGGCGGCGGAGAAATTCCTGACCAAATGGGCGGAAGCAAGACCGACGATTATCCCGGCCCTCTTCTGCCACTCCCCTTATACCTGTTCCCCCCAGACACTACGGGCCGTCAAGGAGGTCGCCCGACGTCATGATTCACTTTTTCTGATTCATCTGGCGGAAACGGCGGA
>JAKQIZ010000143.1 GCA_029561465.1 Deltaproteobacteria bacterium
TACCGGAACGTTCAAATTGATTAATGCTGCCACCCATTTCGATGAGAAACGTGGCTGCGGCTTTGTCGCCAATACCTTTGATGGAGGTTAGGATATTTATATCTTCTTCCATCAAATTGCGGCTCATCTCAATCAACATATCGGTTATCTCTTCAAGGGCGTCTTCGAGATAAAGAAGCAGCATGATATTCTGTCTCAGGATCATATCCTTTGCGGGGCTGTCGGTCGCTATAGAAGATTGGGCCGCTTTTAGTAGATCTTCGGCAAAGGCATCCCTTTTACGTCCCTGAGAATCAGCTATTAACATCTGTGTAAGATGACCAAGATCGACACCTTTTAAAGAATGTGCAGATGGATAACGCAATAGAAGTTTAAGGATAGCTTTCGTAAATATCCCTGTCATATGTTCCAACTCAGGAAACGTGATATTCAGGAGACGCTTTATTTCCATCTTCAGAGCGGTCATATCGTCAACCAGACTTTCCCGCTGACGGGAGAGATCCCGAAGATCAGAAATCAAAGACGGAGTCACTCGTTGAGTTAGGGTATCCCCATTGGCACGGAGAAATTGGGCGATGACAAAAGCATCCTTCTTGTCCGTCTTGGTCTTCCTGAGCTGCATCTTCACGTAACTGGAAACCAGCAGAGGGTTTATGAGAATGACGTTGTACCCCTCAGAAACCAAGTAAGAGAAGAGATTAACATGATAGGATGCTGTTGATTCCATTCCGATTAAAACGGACGAGATGGAAACAGCAGCAAGATGCCCTTTAAGTTTATCAAAACCCTTTCTATCCATTGTCGCCGAAAACTGAAAGAGCTTGGCTTCATCACTTCTTATCCCGCAGGCATCGAACTTATCTTTGGAAACATCAATGCCGACAAAACCTGCAAAACCACACATGAAACCTGACATTGCATAACCTCCATACATGGTGAAGGAAAAAGCAGATTTAAGCCTCCAGACCAATCCTCCAGCGTGACAAGGATTCAATGATCCAACCAACATATCATGGTTCATAGAGGCTTGGGACATACTGAAGTGAGGGCTCTATCGCCCAGGAAGTACAAAGTCCTCCCGCCTTTCCATAATTCAATCTGTCAAAGTTCATTCGCCGGAGTTACCCACAGCCAAGACATCCGCCTTGCTCTGCAGGGGCTGCGGCTGTCTTGGCTATGGATAACTCCTCTCTTGTCTAAACTTATACATGAATTCATGGTAGGAGGAAGGCAACAATACCACCTCTACACAAAATAATCACGACCAAAAGTAAGCACCTTTCTCCCCGCATTCATTGCCTCGACAGAATCGTGCACCCTCTCGCTTTGTACATGAAAGATAAAAGTACGCCTCCGTCGGATGAACCTTTTTTGTGCACCTCAATCCAGGCGCTTGTGGAAGCGCAGGACGGCGGGGGAAGTGAACGGGATTGTGGCGAGGGGGGGAGCGAAGACGTTAAAACCGCCGCGCATGGGGGGTTAATCGTATGGGTTGAGTTGCCCGCGGACCGCCGGATTATCAAGGAGCGGAGGAGTGGTAATTGCTTGATATGTATATTTTTCAGAACCTTTATGAATTTGTAGACACGATGTTTATTTCCTGGCTGGGGCCGGTGCCCCTGGCTGCTCAGGGCCTTTCCCTGCCGCTCTTCTACGTGGCGCTGTCGCTCAGCAAAGCCGTGCAGTATGGATTGATCGGCCTTGCGGGCAGCCATCGCGGCGCCGGCAATCACGACCGGGCGGAGGATGTTTTGCAGGCCGGCCAGTACCTGATGGTCCTGCTGATGCTCCCGCTCCTGATTGTGGCTGTTCCCGCAGTGGGCCGGGGCCTGTTTGCTTTTATGGGGGCAGCGGGCGGCCTGGTTGATCAGGCTTATATTTATTCTTTCTGGCTGGTGCTGTCCTTTCCCATCATGGCCTATTTCATGTTGGGGGAAGCCATGCTGGTGAGCAGGGGCGATACGCAGACGCCGATGAAAACCATGATCGGAGGCAACATCGTCAACCTGGTGCTGGATCCGGTGCTGATGTTCGGCTTCGATATGGGCATTGCCGGGGCGGCCATTGCCACGCTGATTGGCTGGAGCCTGGCGGTGCTGATTCTGATCCGCCACCTGCGCAGGCAGGGCCTGGCTATGCCAACCTGGCAGTGGAAGAGCCATTACCGGGCGGAATGGGCGGGCATGGCCCACCTGTCTGTCTACATATTCATCAGCCAGATCAGCAGCCCCCTGGCGCTGGCCCTGGTAAATTCTATTCTGGTCGATTTCGGAGCCGCCGCGGTGGGCGCCTGGACCATCATGTCCCGTCTGGAGCTGTTCAGCTTCATGCCTCTCTTCGGGGTGGGCTCGGCCCTCATAGCCTTCATCAGTTTCAATACCGCCGCCGGCCTTTATCATCGTATCCGGCATGGCCTGCTGGTGGCCGTCGGTGTTTCGGCAGCCTTTGTTCTGCCCATAATGGCATTCTTCATCCTGTGGCCCGATATTGCCGCCTGGCCTTTTCAGGCCGGGGGAGATGTGCGCCTCCTCGCCGCCGGCGCGATACAGGCAGCGGCTTGGGCGCATATTGTGTGCCCGGCGGAGCTTATCCTGTTTGGCCTGGCCCAGGGCTTGAAAAAGCCGGCTTATTATCTGCCGGCCGTTATCGTCCGGCTGTTTGTCCTGCGCTACCCGCTGGCCTATGCCCTGGCTGGATTTTATGGCCTGGCCGGGGTATTCTGGAGTCAACCGCTGGCCAATCTGGGCACGGCGGTGGTGTCGGCAGCGCTGATTGCCGTATTGTTGCGGCCACTGCCCCATGCGGACGCCGTGTAGAATCCCCGGACGGCGCAACGGGGCGCCACGAACCTCCGGGGGGATCCATGTGCAGCGTCTTTATCGAGGACGCCGGGCGGCGTGTTTCACGGCAGCGACGGTGGGGACGGCAATAGATCGCGGATAACGAGGAGACCTTTGAAAAATGGCTTCGCCGCGGCTCAGAAATCTTTTTCGCTTCTGAAGAGTTAACGTATAAAACTTATTCATGGCCGGGCGTTAAGTTCAATCACGCAACGGCGAAAAACATTTGATTCGCCGCTCGCGAACCATTTTTCCGCGCTTATGCAAAGCAACGAGGCCGGCGGGGATTGGGAAGGGGGCCTCAGGAAGCGTTCCTTCCCCTGATTGCCAGGAGGATCTCTTCCTGTTTGAGCCGGTATCCCTCCGGCGTTCGGTGACGCCCGGCGAGGTACTTCCTTATCTCGTCCTCCCGCTCCCGGAACCGACGGTCGATCAGCAGGAACAGGCCGATGGCGGTCATGTCTGCGAGGCTCTCGGCAAAGATCTCGTTGATGAAGTATCTGACCGAAACGGCCCGGTCTCCGTATATCTCGATCAGTTCGCGCCATAAGTTCAGGATGTTCACATCATAATCGGTAAAGTAATTGAAAAATTCGGCGACCTCGCCGATAGGCGATTGAATGACGATGGCAAGGCAGCCGCGATCGTCGAGGTGGGCGTACATCTTTTCGATGGTATCGAGCCAGCGGCCCTCGGCAATGTAGTAAAGGACATGGGAACAGAGGATGAAATCGAAGCGCTCCGAACCGAGGGCTACATTGTTCCAAGCATCATTGATAACCCGGAAGCCCGGACAGCGGCGCCGGAGATAGTCGGCCTGCTGCGCGTTCGGCTCCACAACCGTGGTGGCGTCGAAAGTGGTGGAAACGGGGATGGTCAGATGGCCGCCGCCGGCGCCGATATCGAGAAACGACCCGCGCCGGTCAAGCCGGGCGATGATCTCGCCGATTCTTACCAGTTCGATCCCCTTCTCCGTGGAGGATTGGGAAAACAGGGCCAGTTGCCGCTGGTATTCGCCGTCCTCCTCCATTTCCACGGAGGAAACAGCCGCCTTCACTTCCCGATTGAACAGCTCCAGGGTCATCGCTTCCTCCTCCCTTCATCCCGCCGGGGGCGAGGATATATAAACATCATTCAAGATCCAGCAGATACCGCCATGCGGCAACGGCGCCGGGCATTTCCTGCCCGCTGACGGCGGAATATTCATGATACAGCAGTCGCCCTTGGGCGTTGGGCCAGCGGGCAAAGCCTAACTCCATCGCAGCTTTTTCTCGCCGCCTTGTTTCCGGTTCTGTGAGACGCCAGCAGGTGTTGATGAAAAACTTGCCGTCGCCGTCACAAAGATCCACTTCGCTTCCATTCACGTAATAGAACAAGTCTCTCTGCCGGCGGCGATTTTCAAGGAAGACAACGGTTTCGAGTTTGTGTCCCAGGTCGCGTCCCGGATAGGTCTGAAATGCGGCCATGAGACCAGGGTCGATCACATGCAGCTTCTTGGGATTATGGGCCTGTTTCCGCAGCGATGCCTCCTGCTTCGGGACAAGAAAGATCAGGAAGGAATCTTCGAGGTAGCCGAGATATTCAAAGATCGTATTGCGGGAAACGGTAAATCCCTGAGAGACAAAGTCCCGATGGAGCTTGCTGACATTGAGCAGGGAGGCGGTATTGCGAAAGGCGTAACGCAGCAGTTCGCGAATCAATTTCTCGTTGCGCACGCCATATCTTTCCACCACATCCCGGTAGAGCATGAGGGGGCCGTAATCTGCCAGGATCAGCGGCCGCAATGTTTCATCCGCAAGGACAACTTCAGGAAATCCTCCCCACAACAGGTAGCGTTCCAGCTCATGACGGATGAGACTCTCATTGTCCGCATCGTATCTGACAATTTCCAGTCCTCGAAAGGAAAGGCACTCCCGGAAGCTCAGGGGGAATACTTCCAAGGTAATGCTGCGGCCCCGCAGGGCGGTGGCCAGATCCCGGGTGAGGAGGCGCGAAGATGAGCCGGTTACATAGACCTCGATATCCTCTGTATCGCAGAGCCGCCGCACCCATCGCTCCCAGCCGGGGACATTCTGCACCTCATCGAGGAAAAGATGCTTGCGGCGGCCTGCCGTTTCGGGGAAGACCTCATGCCAGCACCGGAGGATCAAATCGAGTTCCTCGGCAGCGATAGGATGGAGCCGATCATCTTCGAAATTCAGATAGACGATTTGCCGGCGGTCCACACCCTGCGTTGCCAGTCGTTGGATAGTCGCGAAGAAAAGAAAGGTTTTCCCAGCTCTCCGGACACCTGTTAGCCCCACAACCTTGCCGGTGCCGGACGGGACGGCCAGTTGCCTGGGTTTGCAAGGCGGCAGGAGCCGTTCAACGAATTGACGGAGCACATATTTGAGATTGTCAGTTTCCATAGGGACAATATTTCATAAGTTGTCCCTCCATGCAAGTACTATTTTGTGGAGATGAGGTATCTTTCCGACCGGGCCGGCAAGCGCCGGCAACACCGGGTAATATTCGGAGCTTCCATTGCAATGTTCGGACCTTGGTGCGGCCGCCGGGATGTCTATTGCCTGGCTGGGAAAAGCTCGTGGAAAAAGCACCATTCCGCCTGGGGATCCAGGGAGATCCCCCGGATCCGCGCCTCGAACTCCTGCCACATCTCCGTGCCGACCAGTTCGCAGCTGTGTCCCCAGAAGAAGAAAACGCCGTCCCGGAAGCGCTGTCGGTCGTACCGCTCCCAGAAATCCGGGGCGAGGAAATGGCAACTGGGAGGAAATTCAAGGGGGTCTCCGCACAAAGGACCGCCGGGGGGCAAATCGTCCTCCTGTGGCCGGGGACCCCGCGCCCAGCGGTAGCCGGCGGCCCGGACCGTTTCCTTCACGACGTCGTTGCAGGCGTTGAAAGGATAAGCAAAACCAAGAACTTGCCGCCGGAAGATCTCTTCCAGCAACTCCCGGCTCGCCCTTGCCTCCCAGGCGAGTTGCTCCCGGGAAAGGACGGTCAGGTCGGGATGGGTCAGAGAATGGCTCCAGATCTCGAAGCCGTCATAAACGGCGTACAGTTCCCCCCTGCTCAGCCGCCAGATCTCCCGACCCTCCCGGACCCAGCTCAGTGACCGCCCATCCTGATGCAGGCCGGGATTGAGGCAGAAGGCCGCTTTGGCGCGGTGGCGCCGCAGAATGCCGATAAGATCGATATCGGCAACCAGCCCGTCGTCCCAGGTCTGCATCACCTTCACCATGAAGAAGCCTCCCCTCTTTCGTTTCCATATAGCAGGCGTGAGGAGTTGCGGTCAATGGCATTGCCGGCAGGCGCATCTGCCGTAAATATCCTTTGACAGACGCCTTTCCCTGCCTTATAATCCAACCCGTCGCAGAACCATTTCCAATCAATAAGCGGCATCAAGCTGAATAGTGGCCACCACCGCCGTGGACAGCGGCAGGATGGGATATGAAGGATGGCGCCGGGGCGTCAAAAAGCGACGTTGTTTTCTGGAATCGTCTCTCCGGACACTACGACGGATTCATGCGGCTCTTTGCCCGGGAATATCCGGAACTCCTCCGCCTTATTTCCGCAGAACTGCAACAAAAAGATGCGGTTCTGGAAATGGCCTGCGGAACCGGCATCATTTCCCAACAGATCAGCCCCCTGGTGCAACGGGTGACGGCTACCGACATCTCCCCGGCCATGATCGCCGTTGCCGCGGCCAAGGCGCAGAAGCTGGGACTCGCCAATATCGCCTTCTCCGTCCAGGACGGATATGCCCTCGATTTCGCTGACGATTCCTTTGATGCAGTCATTATTGCCAACGCCCTGCACGTGATTCCGGAACCGCTGCGGATGCTGAAGGAAGCGGGTCGGGTCCTGCAACCACAGGGGAAACTCCTTACCGCCACTTACTGTCACGGGGAAAACATGAAGACGCGCTTCTTGTTCTGGCTGCTCCATCTCACGGGCTTTCGGGCCTGGCGCGAGTTCACGTCGAAATCGTTTGGGGAACTTGTCGCCGCCGCCGGCTTTGCCGTCGAAAAAACCCGGCTGCTGCACATTCATTTTCCGCTGATATATGTCGTGGCCCGACCGTTTGGATATATTGAATTTGGTTCTGCCAGCCCCGAGGAGGTTTAATTGCCGGCAACGGCGCGATGATCCCCGGCGAATGGCGGGACGTCTTTTTTCGCTCTGTTTATAAGGAGGAAACAATGAGCAGGCATGAAACTATCCGGAAGTTGTCCGCCCTGACTCTGATTGCGGCGGTCGGGATCTGGGGCGCCGTCTGCCTCGGCGGCGGGCTTCGCCCGGCGCAGGCGGCGGAAACCCTGGTCTTCGGTCACATCCTGGCGGAATCCACGGCCCATCACCGCAACATGATCTGGGCGGCGGAGCAGATCCAGCGCACCTTCAAGGGGAAATACAAACTCCAGGTCATGCCGCGGGGACTGATGGGGACGACGGACGCCCAGGTGATCGAAGGCTTTCAAACGGGAAACGTACAGATGGCCTATCTGAGCTTCGGACATCTGAAGGAGATCTATCCGCCCCTGTCCATCGGCGCCGGCCCATTCGTCTTCCGCGATTTCCATCACTGGCTCGCCTTCCGGGACAGCGCCCTCTACCGGGAACTCGAGGCCGGTTTCGAGGCCAAAACGGGGATGAAGGTCCTGGGGCTCGCCTATTACGGCCAGCGGCACGTGACGACCAGGACACCCCTATCGGGGGCGGAAGGCCTGGACGGCCTGGCCATCCGGGTGCCGAACATCCCCATTA
>JAKQIZ010000144.1 GCA_029561465.1 Deltaproteobacteria bacterium
TGCGTTCTTCGTCATCAAGGTGGAACAGGACATTCGTAAGTTTTCCCTCCGGATCATCCTGGGGGGAGTGGTGGGCATGATCGTTGGTCTTATCATAGCGTTTCTTCTTGCCTATGGCCTAAATTTCGTAAGTAATATCAAACAGAATCAGGAGGTCGTACCGTGGATATACGCCCTCTTGACGGGAATCATGGGATACCTCGGATTGGTTCTCGGATCGAAAAAAACGGAGGAATTGAATATATTCGGTTTCGGACAAACCAAGGAGCCGGATGAAGCCAGAATCCTGGATACCAGCGTCATCATCGACGGCCGGATTGCCGACGTCTGTGAGACGGGCTTTATCGAAGGCACCCTCATGGTGCCGAGATTCGTTCTCGACGAGTTGCAGTACATCGCCGACTCTTCCGACACACTGAAGCGTTCCCGGGGCCGGCGCGGGCTCGATATCCTGAACCGGATGCAGAAGATGGCCGGGATCACCGTGGAAGTGGGCGACCAGGATTTTCCCAAAGTCAAGGGCGTGGACGCCAAACTGGTGGCGTTGGCGCGGAAGATCAATGCCAAGATAATCACCAACGATTTCAATCTCAATAAGGTGGCGGAACTGCAGGGCATCAAGATCCTCAACGTCAATGAACTCGCCAACGCCCTGAAGCCGGTTGTGCTGCCGGGCGAAACCATGACGGTGAAGATCATCAAGGAAGGCAAGGAGCCCGGACAGGGGGTGGCCTATTTGGATGACGGCACCATGATCATTGTCGATAATGCCCAGAAATTTCAGGGCGCCGTTGTAGATGTGACGGTGACCAGCGTCCTCCAGACCACGGCGGGGCGTATGATCTTTTCGGAGATGAAGGCCCTGGCCGGGGACAAGAAACCCTTTTCCCTGTCGACGAAGTCATGATCGTTTCCCAGGCCCGGAGGACCTTGACCTCCGGGCTTTTTTATGTCTGATGCATGTGTACGCTCCCCGCGGCGGGGTCTCCGGGCGCACGACTATTTCGGACTTTCGTTTTACCTGATTCGGGCATGGGGGGCTTAGGAAGGTGCAGGCCACGGCCATCATCCCCGCCGGCGGGAGCGGCCGGCGCATGGGCGGCACGGAAGCGAAGCAGTACCTGCTGCTTCAGGGGATTCCCCTGCTGGTCCATACCCTCCAGATGTTTCAGGAGGCGGCGGCGATCGGGGAGATAATCCTCGCCGTACCCGCCGCCGATGTGGATAGAATCCGGAGGGAAATACTGGAACCCTTCCGATTGACCAAAGTCCGGCGCGTGGTGGCGGGCGGGCGGCAAAGGCAGGATTCGGTCCATAACGGCATAGCGTCCTTGGCCGATGATTGCGAACTGGTCGTCATTCATGATGCCGCCCGGCCTTTTGTCACGCCGGACTTGATTGCCCGGGCCGTGGAAGGCGCGGCACGATTCGGCGCCGTCGCCGCGGGCATCCCGGCCAGGGATACCATCAAGTGTTGCGACGACGCGGGCCGGGTTGTCCGTACCCTGCCCCGGGAGCGGATCTGGATCGTGCAGACGCCCCAGGCCTTCCGCCGGGAGACTATTGTCGCCGCTCACCGGCAGGCCTGCCGGGACAATTTCACCGGGACCGACGACGCAGCCCTGGTGGAGCGTCTGGGCGTTGCGGTGCGGATGATCGTGGGCGCGTTCGAAAATATAAAGATTACCACCCCCGAAGATCTGGTCTGGGCGGAACATATCTTGTCGGCGCGGCGATGATTGGCTGTGGTAAGGATCTGGACGCCGCCGTGCCCCGGAGGTGGGGGGCGGCCAGCCGGCATAGAGTTTTGCCGGGGTTGGGATAACCTCCGCCCGTAAGCGATGGGACCGCCGTTGAAGAACCCGGAGGAAAGTGAAAATGACAGGCAGCGGTGAACGGGGAATAAAAACGGCCCGCGTGGGCATCGGTTATGACAGCCACCGCTGGTGCGACGGCCGTCCCCTTGTCCTGGGCGGGGTGGTGATTCCCCATTCCTGGGGACTCTCCGGCCACTCCGACGCCGACGCCTTGATCCATGCCATCTGCGATGCCGTCCTCGGGGCTGTGGGCGCCGGGGATATCGGCGCCCATTTTCCAGATACCGATCCTGCTTACCGGGGGATCTCCAGCCTCGTCCTCCTGACCCGGGTAAGGGAGATTGCGACCGCCCGGGGATGCCGGGTGGTGAATGTGGATGCCACGGTGATCATGGAGCGGCCGAAATTGCGCGCCCATATCGACGGAATGATCGCCAATATTGCCGCCGCCCTGGCCATGGATGACGCCGCGGTGAGCATCAAGGCCAAGACCAACGAGGGGATGGGCTTCGTAGGCCGGGGGGAAGGGGTCGCCGTTATGGCCGTGGCCCTGGTGGAGCCGGCCGTAGTGACCTGAGGAGGGCGGCGGTGGAGAATCTTCCCTTCATTATTGATGAGTATGACTATATGATTACGTGGATGGAAAAGACAAATTCACCCGAATCAGCCGCGGGCGCCGCTTCATGAAGGATCTCCCTCCCCGCGTCCGCTTTGCCCCTTCTCCCACCGGGGATCTCCATGTGGGCAACGCCCGCACCGCCCTGTTCAACTGGCTTTTCGCCCGCCGTTACGGGGGGGTCCTGGTCCTGCGCATCGAGGATACGGATCAGGTCCGGACCTCCCGGGTGTTCGAGGAGCATCTCCTCGCCGACCTGGCCTGGCTGGGCATCGACTGGGACGAGGGTCCGGGGCGCGGGGGTCCCTGCGGACCCTACCATCAGAGTGAGCGACTGCCTCTTTATCGGGACGGCCTGGAAAGACTCGTCGCCGCCGGTATGGTTTATCCCTGTTTCTGTACCGACGAGGAGCTGGAGGCGGAGCGCCTCAGTCTTCTTTCGCGGAAACTGGCCCCGCGCTATTCGGGAAAGTGCCGGAGGCTCGACGATGATCAACGGCGACGGTTGGCGGAGTCGGGACGGCCGGCGGCCTGGCGTTTCCATGTCCCGCCGGGAAGCATCGCCTTCCGCGACCTGATCCGGGGGGAGATGCGCTTTGCCGGCGAGGCCCTGGGGGATTTCATCATCGTCCGTTCCAACGGCATCCCCGCCTATAATTTCGCCGTCGTGGTCGATGATCACCTGATGGGGATTACCCACGTGATCCGGGGTGAGGACCACCTTTCCAACACGGCCCTGCAGCTCCTTCTCTACCGGGCGCTGGGTTTCGAGCCGCCGCGATTCGCCCATCACGCCCTGATTCTTGGGCGGGACCGGGCCAAGCTCGGGAAGCGCCACGGCGCCACCGCCGTCCGGGAATTCCGGGAACAGGGGGTGCTGCCGGAGGCCCTGGTGAATTATCTGGCCCTCCTGGGGTCCTCCTTCGAGGCGGGGCGGGAGTTTAGCCGGGTGGAGGAGACCATCGCCTCCTTTTCCCTGGACCGGGCCGGCAAGAGCGGCGCCGTCTTCGATGAGGACAAGCTGTGGTGGCTCAACAGCCTGTATATCAGGCAGGAAGCCCCGGAGATTCTCGCTCGGCGCCTGCGACCCTTCGTCGCGGCGGCGGGTTACGGGGAGATTGGCACCTCTCGCCTCCACGGGATCATCGCAGCGGTCCGGGACAACCTCCATGACCTGACGGAAATAGGAGATTATTTGCGAATCTTCGACGACGACGCCTACGATTTATCCCCGGAGGCCCGGGCGATCATTGCCGATCCGGAGGCCCGGGAGGTGATCGCGTCCCTCCTTGACCTCCTTGACGGTCCCGTTGCCGACGTTCAGGGCGTTCAGGGCGATGGGGGCCCGGAGGCCCAAAGCCGCAACGCTGCGGCGTCCGCAACCGGTGCCGGGGAAGACGCCGGGATCGCCGGAGCCAACGATGAGGTGACGCCAAGCCTTTATCGAACCGTTATCGAGCTCCTGGCCGAGCGCACGGGCCGGCGGGGGAAAAAACTGTTCCTGCCCCTCCGCGCCGCCCTCACGGGCCGGACCAGAGGGCCGGAACTGGATCGCTGTTTCTCCGTCCTGGGCCGGGCATCGCTACGCCGCCGCCTGGAAAGGGCCCTGGCGGTCTGATCCGGGGGGGCCGGTATTGGCCCGTTTCGGGTGCCGGGCGGGTAAATCAGGCCGGGACGGGAGCGGTTTACAGCTCCGGCGCCGGCTTTGTCCGGGCCACGGAGGACAGGAGTGGCACCAATAAATCCGGGCCGTTATAAGACAGAATGAAACTTAGGATTATTGAAGAATCGGTGCTGTTTGTCAGCATCCTGAAATGGATTGTGCTTGCGGCCGGTATCGGATTTGTCGTCGGCGTCTCCACCACGGTGTTTCTCAAAATCCTAGCGGCCGCCATAGCCTTCGCCCAGGATTTCCCGCGTTATTACCTTGCCCTGCCCCTGGGACTCTTCGCCAGTGTCCTGATCATCAAGTACATGGCCCGGGAAGCCCAGGGCTACGGCACGGAAAAGGTGATCGAGGCGGTCCACAAAAACGGCGGGGCCATGCGGGCCGTGGTCATTCCCGCGAAGCTCTGCGCCACGGTAGTGACCATCGCCGCCGGTGGTTCCGCCGGACAGGTGGGACCCTGCGCCCAGATCGGCGGCGGGCTGGCCGCCGCCTTTGCCAATGCCTTTCGCCTGGATGCCAATGACCGGAAAAAACTCGTGATCTGCGGCATCAGCGCCGGTTTTGCCGCCGTCCTCGGGGCGCCGGTAGCCGGCGCCGTCTTCGGATTGGAGGTCCTCTTCGTCGGGTCGCTTCTCTATGAAGTCCTCCTTCCCTCCTTCATCGCCGGGATCATCTCCTATCACACCGCCGCCGTCCTGGGGATCGATTATTTCCACTATCCCGTCCATTTACAGCCGGTTTTCACCGAGGTTTTCTTCCTCGAGATCATCGGCGCCGGCATCTTTTTCGGCCTCTGCGCCATCCTGGCCATCGAGTCCCTGCGGCTGACGCGAAGTCTCTTCGACAAGATTCCCGTCTGGCCGCCTCTCAAGGGGATTATCGGCGGGATTTTTCTCATCGTGCTCGCCTTCCTGACGTCCTTCCGCTACCTCGGCCTGGGTATGGAAATCATCGCCGACTCCCTCCAGGGGGTAAAGGTGGCGGCCTCCGCCTTCGTCATGAAAATCCTGTTTACCGCCGTGACCTTCGCCTCCGGGGGGAGCGGCGGGATCATCGCCCCCCTGATGGTCATCGGCGCCGCCGCCGGGGCCTTCTTCGCTGCTATGACGGGCCTTGATGCGGCCACCTTTGCCGCGGTGGGACTGGTGAGCGTTTTGGCTGGGGCGGCGAACACCCCCATCGCCATGAGCATCCTGGCCATCGAACTCTTCGGAAAGGGCATCGGCGCCTACGCCGCCATCGCCTGCGTCATCAGTTTCCTCATCACCGGGCATCGGAGCATCTTTCCCACCCAGGTCATGGCGATGAAGAAATCTTCGTCCGTGGAAGTCGAACTCGGCCAGGAACTGGACAAGGTGCAGGCGCGCTACAAGTTTCGCGAAAAGAGCGTTATCGGTACGGGAATTAAGATGACGAAAAGGATCAGGAAACCGGGAAACGGCCAGAAAGATTGATGCCCCGGAAATGGACACTGGCGGTGATCCATTTCCGTATCCGGATCAGGGAAGTTTCCAGGTGGATCGGAGCCGCCGATAGGTGGTTTCCGGGAGTTGGATGAGAACGGGGAAGGCGGCCGGATCGAGCCAGCGGAGGATCATTTCCATATTTTCCGGGGACATGGCCGTGCATCCCGCCGTGCCTCTATCGGGGCCTTGCCAAATATGGATGAAGATGCAGGAACCCCGGCCGGGGATGGGTGGGACGGCGTTGTGGTCCACGATGACGCCGAGGCGGTACTGCTGGTCGGGGCGATGCATTTCTTCACAACTTGACCAGTCGTCCTCGACGTTGTCTATATGTACCAGTCGATTGTAATAGCGGGATGTGACGTCGTCTATGCACCTTAGGCTCGGCGTCGCTTCCTGGTACGGCATCTTTATCCACCGGCATTCTTCGACCGGGGCGTATCCGAAGGCACCGCTCAGGCTGAAGATGCCCGCCGGGGCCCGACCGTCTCCCTCTCGTTTAACCGGGGCCCGATCGTTTGCCTTGCCATTTTCTGAGCCCCATCGATGCCCCTTCCCCGCCATCGGGGCGGACTCATTGTCTGTAAGTCGTTTTGAAGCTTCTTTCCGCGCGGAAAAGGATGTGGCCGCGCCTTCCGGATGCAGGCCCATACCCCAGCCCAGGCCGTTGCGGCCTACTGACACCGGGACCGCCCGGCCTACGGGCCGCCATTTGTCTTGCCGTAAAGATCTTTCGTAACGTTGCATTGTTCCCCGTAGCGAGAGCCAATCGGCGGTCTTGACGACTATGGCCTGTCGGGACGCCACCGCCGGGGCGGGGGCAGGACGGCCTTCGCCGCCGGGAGAGGCGCCGGGGTTTTTTGCGGGCTCAGTCGCCCAGGAAAAGGCGGAAAACATGACCGTAAGCGGTGCGGCTCCCCACGGTGTAAAAGTTAGCGACAGGATAAACAGCGTCAATAACAATAAAAGCTTCCGTGAACACATCATCAGGACCTGCCCCGGCAATGGGTCGGTCTATGTATGCGGACCGATTAGCGCCGATGTTTTTTGCATATACTCCCGGTCGTTTCATGTCAAGAAGGGGAGGGGCGTTCCCGGATTCCATTCACGGTCCGGTTTCCAAGCCGCCCGCCCACTTGCGGTACCGGATCAGCAGCAGCAGGCCGGGGGCCGCCAGGGCGGTGCAGATGACGAAGAACCAGATCCAGCCCACGGCGACAACGAGGAAACCCGTCGGCGCCCCGGTGACATAACGGCTGACGGCCATGAGACTGCTCAGGAGGGCGTACTGGGTTGCCGTGAAGCGGGTGTTGCAGAGCCCCATGAGCAGCGCCGTATAGGCCGCCGTCCCCATGCCCCCGCAGATGTTCTCGATCCCGATGACCGTGCTTAAGGCCCAGAGCTGGCGGCCCGTGAACTCCAGGAGGACGAAGGAGATCGTGGAGACGCCCTGGAGGATGCCGAAGACCAGCAGCGACCGCCGCAGGTCCCATTTCGTCATCAGCGCCCCGCCCACGATGCCGCCCAGGATGGTGGCGGCCATGCCGAAACCCTTGAAGATCGTTCCCAATTCCGTCCGGGAAAATCCGATATGTTGGAGGATGTAGGGAGTGGTCATCTGGGCGGCGGCGACGTCGCCGAGCTTGTAGATGATGACGAACAGCAGGATCTCCACCGCCCCAGGCCGCTTGAAAAACTCCACGAAAGGCTGCACGACCGCCTCCTGGAGACTTTGGGGCGGCGCCGCACCGTGCCGGAGGGGCCGCCCCGCCTCGGGATCGGGACAGAGGAAGGTGGCGGCAACGCCGACCAGCATGACCAAGCCCATGATGACATAGACGCTCCGCCAGGAGATATGATCCGACATGATCAGGGCCAGGGCGCCGCTGACCAGAATGGCGAGACGGTAGCCCATGATCCAGATCCCGGCGCCGGGGCCCCGTTCTTCCGGGGCGAGGTATTCCGTCCGGTAGGCGTCCAGGACGATGTCCTGACTGGCGCTGAAGAAGGCCAGCGCGACGGCCCAGAAGGCGACGATCAACGGCTGGGAGGCGGGACTGAAAAAACCCATGGTGGCAATGGTGGCGATCAGGGCCCCCTGGGTGATGAGCATCCATCCCCGCCGCCGGCCCAGAAAGGGGGGAAGGAAGCGATCCAGCAGCGGCGACCAGAGAAATTTGAACGCGTAGGGGAGACCGACGAGAGAAAAGATCCCGATCGTCTTGATGTCCACGCCCTCCGTGACCATCCACGCGGCGAGGGTGGAGCTGGTCAGGGCCAGGGGCATCCCCGAGGCAAAGCCCAGAACCAGCATGAGGAGCATCTTTTTGGTGAAATAGATCCGGAAGAGGGGGAATATGTATTTCATGATCGTCCCTGATTATTTACGCCTCCGGTAACGTGACGCCGCCTCGACCAAGACAAGAAAAAGACGCCGATGCGGTGCTTCTTCCTGCATCCGCTCGGGATGCCACTGAACGCCCAGGACAAAACGCCCTATCTCCGCCCAGGCCGAACCGGGGGCCGACTCGATGGCCTCGATGATGCCGTCGGCGGTCCAGGCCGAGGCGACCAGGTCTTTTCCCACCCGCTCCGGATGGACGGCCTGGTGATGGAAGGAGTTGGCGGCCAACGCCTCCCCCGGCGGCGTGCCGGTGGTACAGGTGGCGAGGCTTAACGGCGCAAAGCGCACGGAATGCAGGTAGCAGTCCTTGCTGCCTTCCGGATGAACTCTCCCTGGGGACGCCGCCGGCCGGTTGCTGCTTTCTCCCGTTGCGGCCTTGTCCGCCTTGTCGGCAGTCGGACCGTTGGCCATACCCTTCTCTTCCCCGGCAAGAGCGCCGGTCCGGTGGGTTTCTGCTTCCTTCGTTTCCTCCGCCGGGGTCGTCGCCGTGATCAAATCGGGAAAGTCCGCAGGCGCTTCGTCCCCCACGCCCCGCTCCCGGTCCTTTGCGCTGTGGGGTAGGGACGGACCGCCTCCCGGCGGCCGCCATTCCGTTCCGATGTCCTGAATCAACGCGCCGCCCCGGATGATGGACAAGAGCTGGCAGCCCCCGCAGATCCCCAGGACCGGGAGATCCGTCTCTTCCAGGATCGTTTTGGCCAGGGCGACGTCGAAACGATCCCGCCGGGGATGCACCAGCTCCTCCGCCGGCTGGGGATGGCCTCCGTAATGCTCTGGGCGGTAATCGGCCCCGCCGATGAAGAGAAAGCCCCGGAGCCGGGGGATGATCTTCCGGATCGTCGCTAAATCTTCGCCAGGAGGGATGCAGAGGGGGACGCCGCCGGCCCCGGCGACCGCGGCTACGTAGTCCGGGGGGACGAACAGGCGCTCGACTCCGGAGACGGCCGTGCTCTCTATGGACATGTTCAAACCGATCAGCGGCGGCACGGTTCAATTTCCGAAGCGGCGATTGTAGAGGTCGGCAAAGCCGTCCTTGCCCGTGGCCATAAGCAAGGTTAAAGGCATGGTCTTCTCCGCCGCCGCCAGCATCGACGCCGTGAGGTTCCGGATATCCCACTGGGCGTGGCGGTCCGCCCGAAGGCGGGCGATATGATAGAGTTCCCGGGCGTTGACCTTCAGGGCGACGCGCCGCCGGTGGGCGTTGGTCAGGATGTAGGAGGCGGCCTCAGCGGCCTCCGTCTCCCGGAGCTGTTCGTACCGCTTACCGGTGAAGTCCATGAGTTTCCGGAAAGATTCGTCCATCCCGATGGCGGCAATCGATGGCGGGATGGTGACGCCCAGACCGGGGTCGTATCCCTGGGCGGTGATGGTGGCCATGCGGTGGCGTTTCAACTGGGCGAAACAACCGGCGCTGACGGTGAGTTCGAAGAGGAGATCCACATATTCGAATTCTCTCAGGACGGTATCGTGAGACCGTAGGTGACGCAGGGCGGTTTTGACGAGGTTCATACGTTGCCCGGCATCCAGTCGCCGGGCCCGGGAAAGACAGGAAGACAGGGGCCGCCGGGACGAGGAATGGAGGAGGGCCGCCAGGAGCCGGAGATCGGCTTCGGGCGTGACATAGGCCAAGAAGACGTCGTCTCGCGACGCTTCCGGCAATGTCGTCACCGGGGCGATGGCGTCACCCCTTTGCCCTGGGGGCGTTTGAACCACCTGCTCCACCTCGGGACCGCCGCCGTCGCCTGTCATCCGCCGATCCCGTTCGTCCGGCGAGTCTTCCTTGAACAGGGCGGCCGCCGCCTCCCGCAACTCCCTCCGTGTCAGCAGATCGTAGTCCGTCGCCTCGGTATAGCGAACCAGGGACGGGGCGATGGACTTGGTGGCCTTATAGAGGGCGGCGCTCAAATCCCGGGCCTCCTTTAAGGGATGAGCGGCGAGGCGGCGGAGCATGAGTTCCAGATTCCGGGCGTTGAGGGTCATCCCCAGTTGGGTTTCCGTGGCCAGGGCGATGGCGTAGCGGGCATCTTCCTTGGCCCAGCCTTCGAGAAGGGAGCGGTTCGCGGGATCCCGCGCCAGCTCCGGATGCCGGGCGAAGACATGGGGGCGGAGCTGTTCGTAGCATTCCCGGTAAAAGGAGTTCTGACGCCCGACGACCTCGGCGAACGGCCCTGCCAGCCCCGCATTTTTTATCTCCTCCGGGATCACGAAGTCGTCCTTGAACAGGACGTAGCGCTGAGATTTTTCCGTATAGGAACAGAGGCGAAACTTCTCGATGTCCTCCACCAAAAGCCGGGATACCCCCAGGACGTCGAGGTTGAATACCGCGTGTTCGGCGATGGAACTGTGGCCCATCTCGAAGACGATATTCCGGTTTGACTGACGGGCCTTGTCCACCTCTCCCCGGGCGGCGGCCCGCAGTTCGTGCACCGGCCGGGGGGAGCGGCTGATCCGGGCATAGGCGGCGGCGATGGTTTCCGGCGTCAGTTCTTCGAGGTCCTCGCAGCGGTCCTCGATGTCCATGATCGTTTCGTAATCGATGTTGTAACCGGCAAGAATGACTTTCATATGCTGATCAACGAAATTTGAAGTTTTTATCTTTCAGCAGCCTCAGACAGGCAGCCACGACGTCGGCGTCGTAACGGACGCCCTGCTGGCTGCTGATTTCTTCGATGGCCTTGTGGATCCCCAGGGACGGCCGGTACGGGCGGTGTGAAGCCATGGATTCCACCACGTCCGCCACGCTGATTATCCTCGACGCCAATAGTAAATCCTGACCTTTCAGATGCCGGGGATAGCCGGAGCCGTCCATCCGCTCATGATGTTCCATGATCATCCGGGCTATCGGCCAGGGAAAATCGATGCCCTGGAGGATGTCGTGGCCGATCTGGGCATGGAACTTGATGAGGTCGTATTCGATATCCGTCAACCGCGTCGGTTTGCTCAGAATTTCCGCCGGGATGGACAATTTGCCCAGATCGTGGATCGCCCCGGCCACCCGGATGCCGTCCGCCTGCTCCGGCGACAGGCCCATTTCCAGGGCAATCGCCCGGGCGAGTTCGGCCACTCGCTTCTGGTGGCCCGCCGTATAAGGGTCCCTGGCTTCGACGGTGGCGGATATGACCTGGATGATCGCCTCAATGGATTTCTCCATCCGGGCGATAGTCTGCCCGATGAGATCTTCCGCTTCCCTGCGGGCGGTGATGTCGGTAAGAAAATTCAGCGTCGCCCCCCGGCCGTTCCAGGTAAAGGAGACGGCGTTGATCTCCACCCAGATGATCTTACCCGTTTTTGTCACGCAGCGGAAGGGGTAGATCTCCGGATAAGCGGATCCGCCGGCCACCCTTGCTTGGAAACGTTCGCTTACCATCTCCCGATCCTCAGGATGGATGCAGTCCGTGAACGGACGGGAAAGGAGTTCTTCCGCGGAATATTCGGTCATTTCCATCGTTTTGGGATTGGCGAACTTGATGACCCCGGACTGGGCGACGACGATCGCCTCGTTGGCATTGTTGATGAGGAGACGGTATTGCGCTTCGCTTTTCCGGATGGCTTCTTCAGCCAGGACGCGGTCCGTGATGTCGATGGCCGTTCCCAGTATGGCGGGACGCCCTTCGTATTCCAGATTGGTGGCGGCTAAATCTATCCACCGTTGCTCCCCGTTCTTGGTGACGATCTTCAACTCATAACGGGACGGAACTGCTTCCCCCCGCTGCCGGGCCAGACCCCGGACCTTGATGAGTTCCCGATAATCGCCATGCGCCAGTTCCCAATAATCAATCCACTTCAATTCCGCGAGGTTGTAACCGGTGATTCGTTCAAAGGCGAGATTGACATAGCGGACTTTCGTGTCCTGGATGATGAAGATCGCCGAGGGGGTCGTCTCGGCAATGGCGCGGAATGTTTCCTCGCTCGCCTTCAGGGCGGAGGCGACCTGGCGCTTATCCGTCACGTCCCTTATGTAGCCGCCGATGCCGTACTTGTCCTTACCGATCCTTACCCGGAATTTTCTGGTCTCGTAGATACGGTCGCCCACGGGCTCTTCGTCGGTGTGGATAGTATCGGTCTCCAATGCCTCCGTATCGGACATCCGGCACTTTCTCGCCGCCCCTTCCGGCATGAGTTCGAAGTCGGTCCTGCCGATCACCTCGGATTCCCGCTTGCCGAAGAATCTCAGGAGCGGCGCGTTGGCGATGATGTGGCGAAACGATTCATCCTTCAGGTAGGCCATATCGGATATGGAATCGAGAAAAGTGCGGTAGAAGTCCGTCAGGTCGCCGTCTTCCCCGGTGAAAATATCGTTCCCGGCTTCGCTCGGAATGCGGTTGCTCCGGCGCTCTGACGACGGTGCGGCCGGGCTGGCGGAAGGTTCTCGGTGCTGCGGCATGTTTTCCCCCGAGATGATTTAGTTTGAGAGATTTCTATATGAACCGCCGATATATTTCAAGAGAATAAAGCTTTGCCCGAAAATGAGTTCACTCCGGCCTCACCGGACTAATGGCGCCGTTACCCGGCGCCGGCACGGTTATTTCTTGACATCGAGCGGCAAAAAAACGAAAAGAGGCAAAATGGATGACATCGCAATATGTCGTCAAAGTGACCGGCGCACAAATAATTCCCATGCCCCGCGGTGCGCAGGGAAGCGCGATAATCGGATTTGACTTTTTAGCGGTGGCTCTGGGGACTCCCTATTTAGCATTTGGATCTGAAAGCGCCGGCCAAGTTCATAAGGACGCCATTTTGCGGGGTTGTCAAGGGCGGGTCGGCCGGGCAGGAGAAGGAAGGTAAATGTACCGGATGAAAATCACGATTGGCGGCGATTATCGCCGGACCGCGGCGGTGGCGTAATGAGACCGGTAATTGCCGTCATCGGCCGGCCCAATGTGGGCAAATCGACCCTCTTCAACCGCCTGGCCGGCCGGGGCAAGGCGATCGTCATCGACGAGCCGGGGGCAACGCGGGACCGGAATTATGCCGACGGCGATTGGCAGGGACGACCGTTTGTCCTCATAGACACCGGCGGCTTCGAGCCGGCGGCTACCGACGGCATCCTGGCCCAGATGCGGGAACAGACCACCCTCGCCATGGAAGAGGCGGACATCATAGTTTTTCTCATGGACGGGCGCGACGGGCTGACGCCGGCGGACCGGGAAATAGCCGCCATGCTCCGGGAGATCGATAAACCGGTCTTCCATGTCGTCAACAAGATCGACGGCCCGAAACACGAGCAACTTGCCTATGATTTTTACGGTCTGGGAGTCGAAGAGATCTTTACCCTTTCCGCCCAGCATGGTCAGGGCGTTTTCGAGCTTATGGATGCGATGGTGCATCTCCTTCCCAAGGAGGTCGAGGCGTCGCGGGAAGAGGAGCGGCTCCGCATCGCCGTCATCGGCAAGCCAAACGTGGGGAAATCATCCCTGATCAACCGGCTCCTGGGTTATGAGCGGACCATTGCCAACCCCATGCCGGGGACAACCCGGGACGCCATCGACACCCCCTTTGAACGGCAGGGGAGAAAGTATCTCCTTGTCGATACGGCGGGGATCCGCCGCAAGAGCCGCGTCAGCCTTACCCTGGAGAAGTACAGCATCGTTCAGGCCCTCAAGACGATCGACCGGTGCGACATCGCCCTGATCCTCATCGATGCCGCCGAGGGCATTACGGAGCAGGACGTCAAGATTGCCGGCCTGGCCCACGAGCGGGGTACAGCCTGCATCCTGGCGGTCAACAAGTGGGATTTGGTGGTCAAGGACAACGAAACGATCGGCGTTTACGTAAAGGACATCAAGGACAAAGCCAAGTTCCTCGATTTCGCGCCGATCATCTTCATCTCCGCCCTTTCGGGGCAGCGGGTGACGAAGATCTTCGACCTGATCGAAAAGGTTTACGAACAATACACCCGGCGGATCTCCACCGGCGATCTCAATCGGGCGGTACGGGAATTTACGGACCGGAATCCGCCGTCCCGGTCCGGCGGCAGCCCCAACGCCTTTGCCTATGTTACCCAGGTGGCCGTCAAGCCGCCAACATTTATCTTCTTTGTGCGCGATCCCCGGGCGGTCCATTTCTCCTACGAGCGCTATCTGGCCAATCAGCTTCGGGAGGCCTTCGGTTTCGACTCCGTGCCGCTTAGGATCTTCTTTAAGAAAAAGAGCAAATCCCAGCTTTCATCTTGACGAGGGAGGGATGTTTACAGTATGGACGGACTTCTAACCAAGACAACAAGAAAAGGAGGTTATATGGTCGTGAAATCATCTACGCGTATCTTTGTGCCCTGGTTGATTGGCGTTGGTTTGGCGTTCATGCTTAGCGGTTTCGCCGCCGCGGCGGACACCATCAGGCTGGGTGTCGCCGGTGCCCACAGCGGCGATCTGGCTTCTTACGGCCTGCCCACCAAACGGGCCGCCGAGCTTGTGGTCAAGGAATACAATGCCAAGGGCGGCGTCCTGGGCAAGAAGGTGGAGATCCTGGCCGAGGATGACGTCTGCAAACCGGAAGTGGCGACGAACACCGCCACCAAGCTGGTGTCCGGCGGCGTCCATGTGGTGCTGGGACATATCTGCAGTGGGGCAACGAAAACGGCCCTGGGTATTTATAAAGATGCGGGCATCGTCACCATGTCTTCCTCCGCCACCAATCCCGATCTGACCCAGAGCGGCAGGTACCCGAATTTCTTCCGCACCATCGCCTCCGATGACGCCCAGGCCCGTCTGGATGCCGGGTTCGCCATGGATGTCCTGAAGGTGAAAAAGATCGCCGTGCTCCACGACAAGGGAGATTACGGGAAAGGCCTGGCGGAATTTGCCCGTTCCTTCATCGAGGCCTCCAGGAAGGCCAAGGTGGTCCTCTTCGAGGGAATAACGCCGGGCGCCGTCGATTATTCCGCGGTGGTGAACAAGATCAAACAATCCGGGGCGGAGGCGGTTATCTATGGCGGGTATCACCCCGAGGCCTCCTCCATCGTCATCCAGATGCGCAAGAAAAGGATGAATACCTACTTCATCTCCGATGACGGGGTGAAGGACGATACCTTCATCAAGGTGGCCGGCAAGGCCGCGGAAGGCGTCTATGCCTCGGGCCCCAAGGACACCACCAAGAATCCCCTGGCCATCGCCGCCATCGCCGCCCACAAGAAGACCTACAATGCCGACCCGGGCGCCTTCTTCCTGAACGGTTACGCCGCCGCCCAGGCCCTCCTGGCGGCAATCCAGAAGGCCAAATCCACCAAGTACGCCGCCGTGGCCAAGGCGTTGCGCACCTACCCGGTGGATACCCCCCTGGGAAAGATCAAGTTCGACAAGAACGGCGACGCCATTGGCGTGGGCTTTTCCATGTATCAGGTGAAAAACGGGGTCTATGTCGAGGTGCCCGTGGCGGCCGCCCCGGCACCGAAAAAGAAGAGATAAGTGGATTATTTCCTTGAGCTTTTTTTCGGAGGACTGACTCGGGGCAGCATCTACGCCCTCATTGCCCTGGGCTATACGATGGTGTACGGCATCATCGAGCTGATCAATTTCGCCCACGGGGAGATTTACATGATCGGGGCCTTCACGGCCCTGATCGTGTCTTCCGTCCTGGCCTTCGCGGGCTTCTCGGGACTTTCGGTCCTCTTCCTGGCGGCGGCGGTGGCGATCATCTACTCCGCCGCCTACGGCTTTACCGTGGAGAAGATAGCCTACAAGCCCCTGCGCCAGGCCTCTCGTCTTGCCCCCCTCATCAGCGCCATCGGCATGTCCATCTTCCTCCAGAATTACGTCATGCTGGCCCAGACATCGGATTTCCTTCCCTTTCCCAGTCTCCTTCCCGAATTGCCGTTCCTGGAGGAGCTGGAGCTCAGCATTGGCTCCACGGAATTGATCATCCTGATGACCACGGCGGTCTCCATGGTGCTGCTGACCCTCCTCATCAAGTTCACGAAGATGGGGAAGGCCATGCGGGCCACCGCCCAGGACCGCAAAATGGCCATGCTGGTAGGGGTCGACGTCAACCGGACGATTTCCTATACCTTTATCATCGGTTCGGTACTGGCTGCCATCGGCGGGGTCCTCATCGCCTCCCACATCGGCCGGATAAATTTCTACATCGGCTTCATCGCCGGCATCAAGGCCTTTACGGCGGCGGTCTTGGGCGGGATCGGTTCCATCCCCGGGGCGGTGCTGGGGGCCCTGATCCTGGGCTGGACGGAGAGCTTCGCCACCGGCTACGTTTCCAGTGATTACGAAGACGTCTTTGCCTTCCTCCTCCTCGTGATCATTTTGATCGTGCGTCCTTCCGGTCTGTTGGGCCGTTCGACGGTACAGAAGGTATGAGAGGAGCCGCTCCCTTGCCCGCCATTGCCCATATCCGCCAATCCCTGATCATCGCCCTCTGGTTCATGTTCTTGACCTTTCCCATTTTGGTGGTCCGCGTCAATACCATCGAAAATATCATCGAGTGGCGCTGGCTGAATATGATGTATGTGGGGGCGGGAAGCTTTCTGGGGTCCTTCGCCTGGCGATATTTTCTGGGCCGGAGGGAGCGCTCCGCAAGCAGAAATGCCGTTCCGGCCGGGACCCGCCAACTGGCAGCGGTAGCTGTCGGCCCTGGGTACGACGTGGGGCCGGCGGGAATTGCGTTGGCCGGTGGAGTGGAGACTGGTCGCTCCGGTGGGGTGGAAGAAAAGGTATCAACGCCGCCGGCGCCGCCGGCCAAACCCTGGCTGCATCGGTTGATGGACGACCGGAAACTCCGCCGCCCCCTGCTGCTGATCCTGGCCGCCGCCGGGACGATCTTCCCCTTTCTTCCCTTCACCTCCACCTATCAGATCAACATCGTCACCAACGCCCTCCTCTACGTGATGCTGGGATTGGGGCTGAACATCGTCGTCGGCCTGGCGGGGCTCCTCCATCTGGGTTACGTGGCGTTCTATGCCGTGGGCGCCTACAGTTACGCCCTCCTCTATCACCATTTCGGGATCGGCTTCTGGACCGCCCTGCCCTTGGGCGCCCTCCTGGCAACCCTGTTCGGAATTGCCTTGGGATTTCCCATCCTGCGTCTCCGGGGTGATTATCTGGCCATCGTCACCCTGGGCTTTGCCGAGATAACCCGCCTCGTCCTGGAAAACTGGAACGAGTTTTCCTTCGGTCCGAGCGGGATCGCCGGGATTCCCCGGCCGGGTCTCTTCGGTTGGGAAATGGATCTCCACGGGGCCACGATCTACATCTATTTCCTCATGATCTTTCTGTGCCTCCTGACGATCTTTGTGGTCAACCGTCTCCAGAACTCCCGGATCGGCCGGGCCTGGGTGGCCCTCCGGGAGGACGAAACGGCGTGTGAGGCCATGGGCGTCAATCCCACCGCGGCGAAACTTACGGCCTTCGCCCTGGGGTCCACCTGGGCGGGTCTCGCCGGCGTGGTCTTTGCCGCCAAGACGACCTTCGTCAATCCGGCGAGCTTCACCTTCCTCGAATCGGCCATGATCCTCTCCATCGTCGTCCTGGGCGGCATGGGTTCCATCCTGGGCGTGATCATCGGCGCCTTTGTTCTGATCCTCACGCCGGAATATCTCCGGGCCTTCAGCGAATACCGGATGCTGCTGTTCGGCCTGATCATGGTGATGATGATGATCTTCCGGCCCCAGGGCATCGTCAGCGGCGTCCGCCGGATCTATGAATTCCATCGGGGACCGGGGGAGCAGAGATGAACGCCGTGACGGAACCCCTCCTCAATGTCCAGACACTGACCATGAATTTCGGCGGTCTCCGGGCCCTGGACCAGGTAAGCCTCCAGGTTCAGCCCGGAGAGGTGGTGGCCCTGATCGGCCCCAACGGCGCGGGGAAAACCACCTTCTTCAACTGCGTTACCGGCATCTACCGGCCCTCGGGGGGGGATGTCTTCGTGACGCCGCCGGGGAAGAAGCGGCGGCGCCTCAATGGTCTGAAGACCCACCAGGTCACGGCCTCGGGGCTGGCCCGGACCTTCCAGAACATCCGCCTTTTCCAGGAGATGACCGTCCTGGAGAATGTCATGATCGGCCGCCACTGCCGGACCCGGGCGGGGGTCCTCGGGGCGGTCCTCCGGGACCCCCAGACCCGCCGAGAGGAAAGGGATATCGTGGAGCGCAGTTACACCATCCTGGAAAAGATCGGTCTCGCCGGCGAGGTAAACGAGCTGGCCAAGAACCTTCCCTACGGCGATCAACGCCGCCTGGAGATCGCCCGGGCCATGGCGACGGAGCCCTTCCTCCTCCTCCTCGACGAGCCCGCCGCGGGGATGAATCCCCGGGAGACCGACGCCCTCGAGGCCCTGATCCGCCGGATCTGTGACGAGGAGGGCATCGCGGTGCTCCTGATCGAACATGACATGCGGATCGTCATGAGCATCTCCAATCGCATCTATGTTCTCGATTACGGTAAGAAAATCGCCGCCGGCACCGCGGCGGAGATCTGGGAGAATCCGGTGGTGATCAAGGCCTATCTGGGCGAGGAAACGGAGGAATAATATGGAGACGGTCCTCTTTTTCGGCGACAACCCTGAGCCGGCGACAAGCAAATGGGAAAAACGGGGACGGTTCCCATTTTTTCGTAAGCATATCGAACTAGTCGCAAGGGGGACGGTCCTCGCTTGCTGCGGTGATCTTCACCCGGCGGCAGCCGGGAATTCCTTCCTCATGCGGAGCATCCCGGAGGGGCGATGAGCGGCCTACTCGAATTGATCGACGTCCAGACTTATTATGGCAACATCCAGGCCCTGAAGGACATTACGCTTACCGTAGGGGAGGGGGAGATCATCACCCTCATCGGGGCCAACGGGGCGGGCAAATCCACCACCCTGATGTCCATCTCGGGCATTGTCCCGCCGCGGGCCGGCGACATCCTGTTCATGGGCCGGAGGCTTGGCGGCGTCAGCCCCAACGAGATCGTCGCCTTGGGGATCTCCCAGGTGCCGGAAGGGCGCCGGATCTTCCCCTATCTCACGGTGACGGAGAATCTCGACATGGGGGCCTTCCTCCGCAAGGACCAGGCCGGCGTGAAGAAGGACATGGAGCATATCTTCGCGCTTTTCCCCATCCTTGCGGAACGGCGGAACCAGCCCGGAGGCACCCTCTCCGGCGGCGAGCAGCAGATGCTGGCCATTTCCCGGGCCCTGATGGCCCGGCCCCGTCTGCTCCTTCTCGACGAGCCCTCCCTGGGGCTGGCCCCGATTTACGTGCGCCTCATCTTCGACATCATCCGCCGGATCAACCGCGAGGACGGGACGACGATCTTTCTGGTGGAACAGAACGCCAATATGGCCCTGAAGGTGGCCCATCGGGGGTATGTCATGGAGACGGGCCGGATCGTCATGGCGGATACGGCGGAAAACCTCCGCAACGACGAAGGGGTGAAGCGGGCCTACCTGGGGGCATGAACTCGCCGGCCGCAACCCGTAAATGAAAAGTAATTCAATGCGCAGCCGATGTTACCTTCCCGGTGGTTCGGGGTGTCGGGGATGGTTGCGTCCATGCAGGTGAGCCCGAAAGTGCCGACAAATACATACTTCTACGATAGGGTGTTAGTCGAGTCCCTGCCCATCGGCGGTCCCGATGCGGCGGAGCGGCGGATCTTTTCCGACAAGGGCGAGATGGCCCAGATCATCAACCGCCCGGATGCCGCCATCCGGCAGATCGTTTACTGGGACATCGATTCCGCCCGCACCGGCGTGGATCGGGGCCACCACTATCATCTCCGGAAAACGGATCGGATGTACGTGATCGCCGGGGAAGTGGAACTGCTCCTGGAAGATCCGCGGACCGGCGCGCGGGATACGGTGGTCCTCCGTGCGGGGGAACGGGTCCGGATTCTCCCTGGCGTCGCCCATGCCGTCCGTTCCCGGATCAGGTCCCAGGTCCTGGAATACAGCCCCGACCCCTACGACCCCGCCGACACCTATCCCCATCGCATGGCCTGAATCCGTGCCGGTGGCGCCACCAGAGCACGCCCGATAGCATTCATCCGAAAATACAATATGGGCAGCTAACGGCTACGAACCCCATGCCGTCCCTGGCGGTGATCGGCGCCTTCCTTTCCGTGCCGGAATGATTCGTTGACAAGGAAAATGACCATCGGTCAGTTTGTGACTGGTCAGAAAAATGCCTGTAAAAGAAATATGCTCGTGATTTCAATATGTTATAGTATGCCCGTCACGAGCATAGCGGGCAAAATCGGCCATAAATGGAACAGCCTTCTCTCTTGTCAGATATAATTTCCTTCTTTATTGACGGCATCGTAAAAAGTCCGGATGCTTCGTTGCGCTTCATCCCTCGTCACTGCGACGTACGTCCAAGTACGTCTCATTCCTCAGGATTCGCGCGCCTCGCCTGCGGATCTTTTTACGATGCCGTCTTTATTAATGTATTATCTGAAAGTGTTTTATAATTTTTAGTGTCGCACCCAAATGTCCAGCTTACTTAGGAATTGTTACCGTCTTAACGTCAACGGTTATTTCATCCAATTTCTTTTGTATTTCTGGTTTAACATCTTGTTGAAGACGTCCACCGAGATGTTTGGAAAAGAATTTTTCCATTGCCACTACCATTGCTAAACGGTTTTCCCTACCTGCAAACCCGTGACCTTCATCCGGTGCAACCATATATTCCACATCCCTGCCAAGATCACGCAAAGCAACGACAATATGATCCGATTCCGCTTTATTTACACGGGGATCATTGGCACCCTGAACAACATACAATGGAGCTTTAATATTATTTGCATAATTGAATGGTGATTGTTCATCGAGCATTTTCTTCTCTTCGGGGTTATCCATATCGCCGACTCTTATGGCAAAAGCCTTTTTAAGCGGCGCCATGTACGGAGGAATTGATTTTAGTAGTGACACGATGTTTGAAGGACCAACAATATCGAAACCGGCCGCGTATAAATCGGGAGTGAATGCTAAACCCGCTAATGTTGCATAACCTCCGTACGAAGCTCCGGCAATGGCAACTTTTTTAGGATCAGCAATTCCTTCTTTGATTAAATAATTAACACCAGCGGTTAAATCCTGCTGCATTGCTCTTCCCCACTGTTTATTACCGGCATTTAGGAATTTTTTTCCGTACCCGGTTGAACCTCTGAAGTTAGGAAGAAGAACCGCATAACCTCTGTTTGCCAAAAATTGCGCGGTGGGGTTATATCCCCAATAATCGCGCTCCCAGGGACCGCCATGCGGATAAATAACCAAAGGTAATTTTTTCGCGGCAATTCCTTTGGGCAAGACAAGATAAGCGGGAATCATAATCCCATCTTGGGCTCTATATTTTATTGTCTTCATCTGGGCAAGATTTTCTGTAGGAAGATCGGGACGCGATTTATATAGAAGTTCAGCCTTTCCTGTTGTTCTATCAAATAAATACGTAGAACCGGGATCAACATCTCTCGATACATTAACGATCCACAGATTTTCATCTGAGGTCATTGATGTAAATCTGATTTCACCTTCAGGAACTGCCTTCTTTAATTGATTATAGGATTTTTCAAATTCTTTGTTCTTAAAATAAATTTTAAAATGATCCGCTATGTAATATGTTGCCAACAATTCATTGGTAACATCGGAAAAAAGAGCTCCGCCGAAATCAACTTCATTTTCAGGATCACGCTCAATAAATTTTGTGGTATTATCATCAAGGTTATAAAGGAGTAATTCTGTTTTATCAGCTTTACTGCCCTTATTCGAAATCATATAAAAACTTTTTCCATCCACTGTAAAACGATACCGCGACACCGTCTCTTCGTTGTTAACGGAATAAATAGATACAAGCTTATCTCCATCAACTTTAAGAATTTCTGTTCCGCCGTCCTGGGTCTGGCGTGAACCCAATCTAAGCTTAGCGTCAAGATCAAAAACCCATCTGGCAACATTCTCATCGTTTTTTCGAATTAAGGTTTTTTCCCCGGTGGTAAGATTTAGTTTATAAACATCATGAAGCTGGGGATGTCGATCATTTAATCCGATAAGAATTTCGTTGGGAGTTTTTCTCGGTACATCATAAATATAAGCTTTAACATTTTCCATAGGAGTTAGATCTCTGGTTTGAGGAACAGGGTCTCCTTTTACCGTAGGATCTACTGCATATAGTCTATAATTTTCATTTCCACCCTTATCTTGAACATAAAGAACATATCTGCTATCCCGAGACCAGAAGTAATTTCTGACCGGTCTTTTAGTATCGTTTGTAAGCGGTCTCGCTTCTTCAAATTTCTGCTTTCTTTCCTTTACCCAAATATTAGGCACATTGTTAAACGGTTTGATAAAAGTAATGAACTTTCCATCCGGCGAAATTTGCGCACCGGATATTTTGGGATCGCCAAAAAATAATTCACGATCAATTATTGGTGGTAATTGTGCATATGCCTGTATAGTAATTCCTAATAAAATTAAAACTAAAATTTTCTTCATAATACGCTCCTAACTTTTGGTAAAAATCAAAATTAACGTGCTCCGGCTTTTTTAAGAATATCCACGATTCTACCCATTCCGGCCCGCTGTGCCCAATGAAGCGCCGTATATCCGGCTTTTGATTTACAGTTCACATCAATGCCGCTGTTGATAAGAATTTTAACCTTTTCAATATATTTTGCCGTCTGAGCTTCTACAGACGAACCATACCTCAGGGTATCATAAGCCGAATGCATGTTATACTGGTGATCTCGCTGTGGCAAAGCGGTATCCGTTCTTGCCTGATTTTTTGATCATATACATAGCCTCATCAGCGAGTTCGAGCAGCTGTTCCTTATCTTCGCTGTGGTCGGGAAACAATGCGATTCCAATGCTTACGCCAACGACTATCTGTTTCGTATCGATCATGATCGGTTGGGGCACAACCCGGATTATTTTTTCAGCAACCAGCGCCGCATCCTTGGGCGCATGAATTCCGGATGCAATAACCAAAAACTCATCCCCTCCGATCCGGGCGACTGTATCCGCTTTCCGTACGCAATCAAGCATGCGTAGGGCAACCTGCTTGAGAACGCTGTCACCGGCACTATGGCCGAAAGTGTCATTCACTTCCTTGAAGTCGTCCAGATCGAGAAACAGTACGGCCACCATGGTATTGTTTCGGGTCGCCTCGCTTATAGCCATGTCAAGACGATCATTGGCCAATCTCAGCGTGGGCAAAGCCGTCAGAGGATCATGATTCGCCATGTGGCGTATCTGCTCTTCCATCTGTTTGCGTTCGGTAATATTCCTGGCAATGCTCAGGATCGCCCGCTTCCCCCGGTACGTCACAAGGCTGGAGCATACCTCGACCGGAATAGTTCTGCCATTTTTGGCCGTATGGGATGTTTCAAAAATCTGCAACTCATCGGAAGGCATCGTGCTGGCAAGCGTTTTGATGTCATTGGGTTTGAGCGAAAAATCGATGCCGGGTAAACCGATGGCAAGCAACTCCTCTTTTGAATAGCCCAACTGTTCCACGGCGGCTTTGTTCACATCGATGAGGTTCGCATCAAAGTCGATAACCCAAACCGTATCGATCATGCCGTCAAGCAGAGCTCGGTTTTGTTCTTCGCTCTTCCTGAGCTCCTCTTCGATCATCTTGCGGTCCGTGATGTCCATGATGACACCATGCCAGATGATGCCGCCGTCAGCCATTTTTTCGGGTGTTGCATGGCCATACATCAATCTGATCGGCTGGCCGGGAATCTGCACTCGAAATTCACAATGATAGATCGTCATGGATGCGGCGGAAGATTCAATCAAGCCAAGGACATTATCCAAATCGTCCGGGAAGATGACCCTGGTTATAGCAGTGATGTCCTCAGCCACATCTTGAGGCAAACAACCAAAAAAGTGCGTGATGGCGTCCGTGGTGAACGGTATGCAATAAGTGCCGTCAGGCCGCCTCATCAACTGATAAACGATCCCGGGGATATGAGCAGAGAGTTTTTTGAACCGGAGGTCATTGTCCCTCAGGAGCTCATCAATCCGCTGGCATTTGATGATTTCTGCTTCGAGTATCCTGATCCTCTTTTCAAGGTCCTTGTAGGTAGGTTTTGGGGTCATGGGGAAGTGGCCCTCCGATTTCACCCCGAGGCGTAGGATGAAGGTTGGTTTCTCCGGTTGCCGAATGTTTTCCCAGAGGATTATTGTTTAAATTAACATGTTTCTCAAAATGAGTCAATCGGACCGTTCCGGCAACCATTTTGGAAGCGATGTACCAGCTGAATTTTCTCCGCTCTATGTGCTGAACAGGGGTTTTCTTCTCTCCACAAAGGCGGTAATACCCTCTTCGGCATCCGCCGTCTTCCCAAGGCGGCTCATGCCTCTTCGTTCCAGCTCAAGCTGCTGTGCCAACAATCCCATCATGGACCTGTTGAGATTGTCTTTTACAACCGCAAAAGCGGTTGCCGGACCTCGGGAAAGTTTCCCTGCCACATCCATTGCGACTTTTTCCAACTCCGCGTCATCGACAACTTGATGAACCAGTCCCAGGTCCAATGCCTTTTTCGCATCGAATGTTGGATCCAGAAAGGCCAGTTCCGTGGCTTTCCCAAAGCCAATCAGCAAGGGAACAGTCAAGGACCAAGCCCCATCGGGTGCCAAGCCTATGGAGGTATAAGCTTGCTTGAACTTCGCAGTTGAAGCGCTGATCCTTAGATCGCAGGCTGCGGCCATGCTCAATCCACCACCGGCAGCCACGCCGTTGATGGCAGCAATAACCGGTTTGGGCATTTGTCTGATTCCTACCGTGACATTATGCAACAGCTCCACCAGTTGCCTGATTGCCTCCCCTTTATCCTTGGCGCTGCCGAACATGGCGACATCTCCGCCGGAACAAAAAGCCTTTCCTACCCCGGTGATAACTATCGCGCGGATATCTCGCTCATTCTTGCAGATCTCAAGCGCTCTTGCGAGGTCGCCGGTTAATTCATAATCCAGGGCATTAAATTCTTTTGGCCTGTTGAGCTTGATCACGGCTGTCTTTTCTTTCTTCTCGAAAATTACCTTTGTGAATGGCATACCGATTCCCCCTTAATGATCTTAAATTTTTTTGGTGTATCTGACTGCGGCTTCGCTCTTCATCGTATGGTCCTTTGTTGCGATTTGAAAAAAATGGATTATGGCACCAGACCCAGGTACCGCCACAGGGGGACACTCAGCAGCGAGGCGGCAATCGATATTGCCGAGTACGCCAGAGACAGGGGCACCATTTGTCTATGGGTCACCATCTCCCCCTCCACGGCATAGAAAGAGGTAAGAAACGTGCTGTTCTGGTAAAACACGTGCCAGATACCGGTCGAGACGTAGACGATGAACCCCGTGATCCAGGGATTGACGCCCGCTTGCTGGGCGAAGGGCACAAAGAGAACCGTAAAGATCGCCGTCGTGGCCGTGAAGGATACCAGGATGAACCGGATCGCGTAGATCGCAAAGCACAGGACGACGATGAAGAGATAGATGTTTGAAATCATCGGCCCGATCACGGGGCTCGCCATCTGGGCGATCCATTTGTCGATCTTCAATACGGGCAAGACACTTCCCAGGTTGATGATCCCGCCGATAAATATCATATTGTCCCAACCCATTCCCGAGCGGAAATCCTGCCGGTCAAAAACCTTGCATATCAGCAGGACGACTAGCCCCGACAGGGCGATTACGGTGGCATGGATGCCGTGGAGCGCTTCGGTCATCCAGCACAGGAGGGCCATGATCAGGACTGCTGCGGTAATTTTTTCGTTGCGCTGCATCGGGCCGAGAGCCGCCAACTGTTTGGCTGCGTAATCCGGGGGAAGTGAATCCTTCTCTTTGGGCGTGTAGAAGAACCGGATGGCGATATACATGAGGATCAGCACAACCACGGACCAGACAAGGCTGGCCGTAAACCACAAGGTCCAAGTAAACTGGCTCTGGATATCTTGGGGCAGCAGTCCCCGCATCATGTAACCGATAAAGGACGCGCTGATAAACATGGGACCCGTCAATACGAAGCCGAGATACATGGCGCCGAACAGCCCGCCTGCCCCGCGACTCTTTCGTGGATAACCCATTGCATCGCTGATCCCCATACTGATCGGAGCCACGATGGCCGCCTTGACCGTCATGCTGGGAACCAGCGGAGCGATGACGGTTCCGGCGCTGATCATGGCCAGGACCTGGCCGTTGAAGGTGGCCGGGAATGTTCGCATGACCCGCAGGGAGATCCGCCGGAGCAGACCGCTTTTCGACACGGCCACTCCCATGCCCATCGCACCGAGGAGAAGCCACCAGGTCGGGTCGGAAAACGTCGCAAACGCCGTTTTGAAGGGAACACATTGAAACAGGACCCATAATGTGCACATCGCCATGGCAATGATATAGTCCGGAGCAACCTCGAACATCCAACACGTCACCGCCCAAAGAAGGATGCCCAGGCCGTACATGGCCGGCGGGGTTAAACCCTGGGGAGGCGTGATCAACGCTACAACGATGCCCACAATAACCGCCAAACACGATCCGATCACTTGTTTTTTCGACATCTTCAAATACCTTTAATATGAGGCCACTTCGTTGAACAGGCGGAGTATTTCCCCTCCAAGTGTCCATTCCTGTAGCGTTGTTCCATTGATTTGTCCAGATTGATCTTAGCGTTTCCGGCTTCATCTATTCACGATGGATCATCTTCATTTCTTGACATTACGGGTTTGTTCTTTTATTTTTGATCCTCATGGTCGCCAAGAATAAATCCGCCGCCATCAAAGGCAAACCCTTTCTTGCCCTTGCTTTTCTAAGCATTGTCTGGGGCTACAACTGGGTGGTGATGAAGGAGGGGCTCCGCTTCTGCGATCCTTTCGTCTTTGCCGCCCTTCGCGTGGCCCTGGCCGCCGCCTTCCTTTTGCCGCTCCTGATGTGGTCAGGGAAACAGCTCCGGCCCCGGCAGATCAAAGGGACGATCCTCCTGGGCCTGTTTTCCACTACCCTGGGCCTCGGCCTGCCCATGTATGCCCTGGTGAGCGGCGGGGCGGGGAAAACGGCCATTCTTCTCTATACCATGCCGTTCTGGGTAATCCTCCTGGCCTGGCCGATCCTGGGGGAACGGATTCGAGGCATGGAATGGCTGGCGGTGGCCCTGGCCTTTGCCGGGTTGGGGCTCATGGTGGACTTCCAGGTGGTGGGGGCCAAGCTCTGGTCAAGCGTTATCGCCGTGGTGGCGGGGATCTCCTGGGCGGGAAGCGCCATCGTCACCCGGATCATGAGGAGGAGCCCGAAATTCGAGCTCATCTCCGTCACGACCTGGCAGATGATCTACGGCGCCGTGCCCCTGATCCTCCTCGCCCTGCTGCTGCCGGCGCCGCCGACCCAGTGGACCGCGGCCTTCATTGCCGCCCTGACGTACAATGTCGTCTTTACCAGCGTCATCGGCTATCTCCTCTGGTTCTATATCCTGGAGCGCCTCCCGGCGGGGATGGCCACCATCGGCACCCTGGCCGCGCCGGTGATCGCAGTCACCGCCGCGGCGGTGCAACTGGGGGAGCTCCCCGCCCCGCGGGAGGCGGCCGGCATCGTCCTGATCCTCATGGGGATCGCCTTTCTCAGCGCCCTGGCCATCATCAGAACCCGCCGCCTGACGAGGATGTCTTCTCCCGCCGAATAGTCGCCGTTCCGGGGTTAGGTCCGGAAGACGGAGCCGTGGCTAAACATGGTATAAGAGCAATACGGGGACCGGGACATCGCCGCGGCGATCCGTTTGTGGTATGGTGGTAATATGCAAGAACGAAGAAACGAAAGGCGAGGTTAATCATGGATGAACGGGTCAACGTGAAGGCTTTGTTCCTCGGGCCGAAAGCGGAAAATTACGGTTATTTCAAGGAAATGCTCGGATACCTCATGGACGACCATTCCGAATGGCGGCGGAACTTCCATCCCGACGATGCTCCCGTGGTCAGCGCCGATGAGCAGGCAGGGCCGGATTATCTGTCCACCTTGCAGAAGACGAGGGAGGCCCTCATCGAACTGGCGGGCAACCTGCAGCTCTCTTCCATTCCGTGGTTCTCTCCCCGCTATCTGGGGCACATGAACGCCGACACCCTCATTGCCGCCAATCTCGGCTATATGCTGACCCTCCTTTACAATCCCAACAACTGTGCCTATGAGGGGTCGCCGGCAACCACGGCCCTGGAGATCGAAGTGGGGAGGCAACTGGCCAAACTGATGGGCTATGATCCGGAAAGGTCCTGGGGACACATCACCTCCGGGGGGACGGTGGCCAACTATGAAGGACTTTGGATGGCCCGCAATCTCAAGTCGATTCCCCTTGCCCTTAAAACCTGTATGCCGGCCGCGGCTGCGGGACTTGATGATTGGCGGCTGCGGAACCTTCCCAGCGCCGAGATTCTGGCGCTTGCCGATCAGGCCCGGGCGGGGGGGAGGTTCGAAGAGCTGCGACGGCATTCCGTACGGGGCATCGGCATGAGGGGCGCCGGGCTGGGAAAGGTCCTCGTGCCGCAGTCGAAGCACTATTCCTGGGCCAAGGCGGTGGACCTCCTCGGTATCGGCCAGGAGCATCTCATCTCCGTGCCGGTCCGGGACAATTATCGGATTGATGTTGCCGCCCTCAAGAAGATCATCGACGGCCTGGCGGCGCAGCGGATACCGATCCTGGCCGTGGTCGCCGTAGTCGGCACCACGGAGGAAGGGGCCGTGGACGAGATACACGAGATCGTCCGGCTCCGAGACCGATACGAAGATCAGGGGGTGTGCTTCTATCTCCACATCGACGCCGCCTACGGCGGCTACGCCCGTTCCCTCTTTCTCGATGCCGAGGGCCGCTTTCTCGATTACAACGAAATCAACCGCCAGCACGCCCGGCAGGGTGTTCTCCACGGTGATACCGACTGGCTCACCCTCGATGTTTACGAGGCCTTCCGGTCCATGCCGGAGGCGGATTCGATCACCGTCGATCCCCACAAACTGGGTTACGTGCCCTATGCTGCGGGGGCTATCGTGGCCAGGGATCGCCGGATCATCGACTTGATCTCCTATTTTGCCGCCTATGTATTCGAGCGCACGGACGATAATCCCATGCTCCTGGGCAGCTATATCCTGGAGGGCTCGAAGGCGGGCGCCGTAGCCGCGGCGGTCTGGATGGCCCATCGGGTTGTCCCCCTCAATATCACCGGCTACGGGCGGATCATCGGCTACAGCATCGAAGGGGCCTACCGCTTCTACAGATCCCTGCTTTCCTCTCCTCCCCTCGTTGTCGCCGGCCGTCGCTTCGAGGTTATCCCCCTGTCGCGGCCCGATATCAACATCGTCGATTACGCCTTTCATGAACAGGGCAACGGCAGTCTGGAGGAGATGAACCGTTTGAATCTGGCGATCTACGAACAGTGTTCCTACAAGGCCGGACCTGTTTATTTGAGCGATTTCATCATGTCGAAGACGGCCTTGAGCAGGGAGGAATACGGCGACGCGCCCGCTGCTTTCATAGAGAAATTCGGCATCGCCGCCGGCGAGTGGGATCGCCTGGAAAGTGTCTATGTGCTCCGCTCCTGCATCCTCACCCCCTACCTGACGAGCAACACGACCTATGAAGAATACTGGCGAAACTTCATGCAGGCCATGGAGCGGGCCATCGGCAAGGCCTGCGGGCGGTGAGCAAGGATTTTTTCCATTTCAGAAACCCGTCCTCTTTTGGGCCGGGAAAGAAGAAGCTTGAATATATCTTGGTGATGAGGGATATTCAGGCAGTGATCCTCTGCACTTGCATCCCAACGGATTAGCCAGCTTACGGCAGACGCACATCTTGCCGTCCGGGGATGAGACCCCGGCGGGAGGAAGAGAGAAGGAAGAAATGACCCTGGATCTGCTCAAGAAGGAAGCGACGGCGGCGACTTCCACCGTGGAAATGGTGGAAATAGTGGAAATGGAAGAGGACGGCGAATACCAGCGGCAACTCGCCCTGTTTTCCCAATCCTCCACGGAGAAGGGGATCGAACTGGTAAGAATCGGTGAAACCATCGCCCGGCTGGCCCGGCGCAGGTCGTTTCTCGATATCGGTGCCGGCGGCGGTCATCTGACCATCCCCATCTCCACCTCTTTCGACGCCACCACGGTGGTGGAGCCGAACGCGAGGCAGGCCGCCTATCTCCGGCGCCGCTGCCCCCAATTCCAGATCATCAACGATGTCTGGGACAAGGTCGCCCTCGGTTCGGAGCGCTTCGATTTCATCCTCTGTTCCCACGTCCTCTATTACATCGCCGAGGGCCGCTGGCTCGACACCATCGCGAAGATGTACACCCATCTCGACGATCAGGGCTGCCTTGCCATCGTCATTCAATCGCCCATCGGCGAGGTCGCCGACTTTTTCCATTACTTTGCCGATTATGATGTAAACATCTTGAACTTGTGGCGCGATCTGATCGAGATATACGGTGACCGGAAAGTATCGGTCCGATACTTCATCAACGAGATATTTACCGAGAGTCTCACGGATATGACCGCCATCGGCCTCTTCCTTTTGATCGACCGTCGGTTCCGGGATCGGGAGGACGAGATAAGGAAGTACCTCGCCGGGCGTCACCGGACGCCGGAGGGATACCGGATCAAACAGGAGGAGATCCTCCTGGTGATCGGGGGGAAGGACGACGCTTACTGATGCCCCCTGTCTCCATCCTTGCCGGTAACACCATCCGCGCCGGCAAGGCCGTCAGCGGGAACATAGTTGTCCTCAGGGCCGCCGCCCGGCTTTCCACCATCGCCACGCTGTCTTATATGTTACACCTTGCTTCTTCGCCCATACGCTAAGTTTCATGGGTAAATACTAACACATATTACCATATATGTCAGCATGTAATGGAGCAGCTAAATGCCCTACCGCCTTGCCGGGGAGGCACTACGGCGGATAGGGATAATAAGGGGAAACTAAGCCGATGTCGGCGGCAGGGCTTGTGACACCTCGTCGGCCACGGCCAGGAAGTTGCGCAGGACCAGCGAATCATTGTTGTGCATCCACGCCACATGGAGGATCGTCTCCGCGCCGCCGGCGACGGTTCGGAAGATGACCCCCTCGAAGCGGGAACGCCGCATTGAGGCGGGGACCACGGCGATTCCCAACTCCGCGGCGACGAGCCCCACAATCGTGTGGAACTGGGAAGCCTCCAGGACAATGTAGGGGCTGAATCCCTCCCGCTGGCAAAGGGCGATGAGATGGTCGAAATAGCCGGGACCCCGCTGCCGGGGGATCATGATGAAGGATTCCTTGGCCAGGAGACGGAGGGGCATTTCCTTCATCCCCTGGAGGGGGTGGTTCCGGGACATGGCGACGACCAGCGGCTCCCGATATACGGGGGCCACCGCCAGCCCGGCCTCCTCGCTCCCCGGGGGCGGTCGCAGGAACCCCACCTGAATCCTCCCCGCGCGGAGGGCTTCGATCTGATTGCTCGTGTTCATCTCCATCAGGGAAAGCTCCACCTCCTGGAACCGCCGGCGAAACTCCCGCATCACCGGCGGCAGGACACTGTAATTTGCGGAACCGATGAAGCCCACCGCGAGTCTGCCGATCTCCCCCTTGTCGGCCCGGATCGCCCGGCGCACCGCCTCTTCCGAAGCGGCGAGAATCCGCCGGGCCTCGGCGAGGAAGGCCGACCCCGCCGGGGTGATTTCCACCCGGCGCTTGGTGCGGTTCAGCAGGCGGACGCCGATTTCCTCCTCCAAATGGCGGATCTGCTGGCTGAGCGGGGGCTGGGAGATGTTCAGCCGTTGCGCCGCCCGCCCGAAATGGAGTTCCTCGGCCACGGCAACAAAATAAATCAGATGCCTTAATTCCATTGATTCCTAATAAATATTAAATTGAGATGAATAATATATTTTACATTTTAAAAAACCTATAATAGACTTCTCCCCGAGTCAACAAATAATTGAGAATTGCACTACGGATCAGTATCGGGGAGGCGGCGCCGGCGGCGGGCTTCCCCGGAGAAGGGAGAACCGGAGATGATAAGATCATTAAGTGATATTAAGCGACTGGCGGGGGAGAAGGGGCCGAAGAAGATTGCCGTCCTTGCTCCCGAAGACGAAGAATTCATGCTGGCAGTCAAGAAGAGCTGGGAGATGGGATACATCGAGCCCGTACTCATTGGCAACGAGGGGAAGATCGCCCAGGCGGCACAGAAGGTCTCCTTCGACCTGGCGCCTTTCGAGAAGATCGCCGGTGGCGAGCTCCAGGGGATTTCCGACCTGGGCATCAAGATGCTCTTTGACGGTACGGCGCCCATCGCCGGCAAGGGGCAGATCTCGACGTCCTACATATACCGCTCCATCATCCGCGAAGAAGCCCGGGCGGCTTCAGGGATGACGGTGAGCGTGATGACGTTTTGGGAGATCCCCGGTAGCGACCATCTTATCGCCTTCACCGATTCGGGGGTAAATATCAATCCGGATCTCAATGCCAAGCGGGAGATCATCAAGAACGCCGTTTTCGTTTATCACCTCCTGGGCTATCCCCGGCCGAAGATTGCCGTCCTTTCCGGGCAGCGGGAGGTAGGCGGGAAACTGAGCTCCTACGAGGATTACGAGGCCCTGCGGGCAGCGGCGGCGGCGGGGGAATTCGGGTCTTGCGAGATCGTGGCAGCCACCTCCTTTACGGAAATCTTCCTGGGCGGTCGGCAAAACCCGATGGACTACAGCCGCCTCAAAGAGGCGGAATTGCCCCACATCTTTCTCGTCCCCTGCCTCGACATGGGGAACATCATCTGCAAACTCGATTTATTCCTCGATGTCAACCGCAGCTCCTTGGTGGCCACGTCCCGGGGTCCGGTCTGCATCCCCGCCCGTTCCGACTTCAGCGACGTCATTGTCCAGCAGATCGCCATGTGCGTCGTCCTTGCCGATCGGATGGGAAAGGAGGTGCAGTAACATGATAAATACATTCAACGATATTCTGGCCGCGGCAAAGCAGGGTGGCCCCAAGAGGCTGGCGATCCCCGCTCCCACGGCGGCGGACGTTTCTCTGGCAGCGGCGGCGGCGACGGCGGGGCTGGCCATTCCCTGTTTCGCCGGCGATGCCGGCGCCATTGCGGTCCTGGCGGCCGCCACGACGCTCCGGGAAGGGGATTACGAGCTTTGGGAGGAAAAGGATCCCCACCGGTCTCTGGCCCGGTCCCTGAGCGCCGTCCGTTCCGGCGCCGCCGACATCCTCCTCCAGGGAGGCATTTCCGCCGCGGATTTCGCCGCCGTCCTCCAGGACCGGCAGGAGGGGCTGGGGCGCAAAGGGGTGACGGTCAGCTATGCGTCCCTCTATCAACTGCGGAAGCGGGACAAACTGATCCTCGTCACCGACACCTTCCTCAACAACCGGCCGACGCTGGTGGAAAAACAGCAAATCCTTGCCAACGCCCTGGGACTGGCCCGCCTCTTGGGGATCGAGACGCCGAAGGTGGCGATCCTGGCGGCGATCGAGCAGGTCAATCCCGGCATCCCCTCCACTCTCGATGCGGCGATCCTCGCCAAGATGGGAGATCGCCGGCAGTTCGGCAAGGCCATGGTCGAGGGGCCCCTGGACATGGATTGCGCCCTCAGCCAGGCGGCGGCGGGGCGCAAGGGGCTGCAGAGCCCCGTGACGGGGAACGCCGACGTCTATCTCGTTCCAGAGATCGAAACAGGCCACCTCCTGGCCGAGGCCCTGGTCTTCTTCGGTGAAATGCAGACCGTAGGTGCCGTGCTTGGGACCGCCAAACCGGCGCTCCTGCACCTTCCCTTCGTTACCCATGACAACCGGCTTACGGAAATCGCCCTGGCATCCCTCCTGGTCGGGAATGGAGGCGGCAATGGATAAAACGCGGCAATTGCTGGTGATCAACGTGGGCTCCACTTCCACGAAGGTGGCCTGGTTCCGGGGCGGGGAACAGGCGGCGCTGGAGAACATCCGCTACCGTAGCGAGGATCTGGCCGCCTTTGCCGACCTGGAGGAGCAGCTTCCCCTGCGGGCGGGGGACGTGATGAAGTTTATGGAGAAGAACGGCATCGCCATGGCGGAATTGGACATGGTCGTCAGTCGCGGCGGGCTTGGGAAGCCGGCCCCGGCTGGGGCTTACCGCATCGATCCGGCCATGTGCCGGGATCTGCTGGCGGGTAAATACGGGAAGCATCCCTCGGCCCTGGGACCGGCCATGGCGCTCCGCTTGGCGGAAAAGTTCGGCCTGCCCGCCGTCGTCATCGACGCCCCGAGCACTGATGAATTCGAGCCACTGGCCCGCTTCTCCGGCCTGCCGGAGATCGAGCGCAAGAGCGCCTTCCACGCCCTGAACCAGAAGGCGGCGGCCCGGCGGATGGCGAAAGACGTCGGGAAGAGATACGAGGAAATAGATATCGTCGTGGCCCACCTGGGTGGCGGCATTACCGTGGGGACCCACCGGCGGGGAAAGGTGATCGACTGCACCCACGGCCTCGGCGAGGGCCCCTTCACCCCCGAGCGGGCCGGTTCCCTGCCCACCCAGGATCTCCTCGACCTCGCCTGCTCCGGCAAGCTCGACAAGAAGGCGCTCCAGGGTCGCCTGGTGGGTCAAGGGGGGCTGGTGGGCTACCTGGGCACCTCGGACGCCCAGCGGGTGGAGGAGATGATCGCCGCGGGGGATAAAAGGGCGGAACTGATCTATGCCGCCCTGGCCTATCAGGTGGCCAAGGACATCGGCGCCATGGCGACGGTCCTCATGGGCAAGCTGGATGGCATCGTCCTCACCGGCGGCCTCGCCCATTCCGGGCGCCTGACCTCCCTCATCGCCGACCGGGTCCGTTTTCTGGCCCCCGTTCATGTCCATCCCGGGGAGGATGAGATGTCCGCCCTGGCGGAGGGAGGCCTGCGGGTCCTCGCGGGGGAGGAGGAGGTCAAGGCCTATGGCCGGCCTTGAACGCGAAACTTAAAGTTCCTTACACCTGCATCACCACTGCCGCAAAAGGTCCGCGGGAAACGGCTTGCCGTGGGCCGGGTAGATCATCCCGGCCCCCCGTTCCAAAAGGAGTTCCCAGCTTCTTCTCACCAGGCCCAGATCGTCGGCGAAGATGGGCGGGCCGGGCCTGAGGCAGAGGGGGAATTGGTTCATGGCCAAATCGCCCACGAAGGCCTCGCCGTTGTCCAGGAGCACGCTTACGGAGCCGGGGGAATGGCCGGGGGTGGGGATTATCCGGCCGGGGATGCCATAGGGAACCAGGGAGAAATATCCCTCCGCGAGAACGATATCAACGGTAGCCGGGGCGATACGAATGAAGGGCGTCGCGGCGAGCAGGATGCTCCGGAAGATCTTTCCCCAGGCTGTCACGCCGGGAGGCAGCGGTGGCTTCCCCGTTTCCAGCCAGGAACACTCGGCCTGGTGCATGGCCAGGGGGGCGCCGGTCATTTCCTTGATGTCCCGCGCCGAACCGATATGGTCCCAGTGGCCGTGGGTGATGACGATGAGCTTCACCTCCGCCGGGAGGACGCCGACTTCGTCCAGGGCCTTCCCGAAGGTCTTCGCCTGGCCCGGCGTGCCGGCGTCGATGAGCAACGCCCCCTGCCTTTCCCTGATCAGATAGGAATTATCGAATCCCAGCGGGATGGTGAATAGCTCCATAAACATGTCCTCCTATGTGACGATCGCGGTCATGAACATGGCGTGGGCCGAGGGAATCGATGCAATGGGGGTCGAGAAGGCGCGACCCAGCATCTCCGCTCCGGCGCCAGCTTTTCCTCCCGGTGATCTGCCGGCGATTCTCGGCGGGTCGTTGAACCGGCGGCTTCAAGGCGGTGGAGGATGTTCTCCCCGGTCCGGCGACAGCGCCTCTCCCGGTGCCGGCGGTTGCTCCTCCTTTTGCCGGCGGTTGGGCATCGCGGCGGTCTCCTTGATCCGTAACTTACCTTATGCCGGGTTGTTTCGCAATGACTTAATAGTATGGGATAAATCTCATTTGCATTGACAAGTTGCGAAATTAATGAGAGAAAAAAAGTGAGGTAGACATACAGGCCTACCGCTCATGAATTAATATGTCCCCGTGACGGGTCTATCTCCGGGTTGTTTGAATGGCGATGGGTCTCTATCTGCCCGTCATAATCCCCTAATTAACATAACAGATTTTCGGTCACTAGAATAAGGCAATATAGTGAGGAAGAGCAAAGGGACTAAAATTCATCTGTTCCGGTTCTCATGGTGTTTCCTGCTGATTCTACTGACAGGGTTATGCTCCGGAATACCATGTTCAAATGCAGAGGATCGGGTCGTGCGGGTCGGGATTTATAGCAATGCACCGAAGATCTTCGTTTCCGAATCCGGTAAGCCTGCCGGCATCTTCATCGATATTCTTGAGTACATTGCGAAGATAGAGGGATGGACTTTGCGCTATGTCCCGGGAACCTGGAAAGAAGGCTTGGAACATTTAGAGGCCGGCGACATCGATCTGATGCCGGACGTTGCCTATACGGCGGCACGGGAGAAGATGTATTCATTTCACAAGGTGCCGGCTCTTTCCTCTTGGGATCAAGTTTACAGCGGCAAAGACATTAGGATTCAATCCTTATTTGATTTGCGTGGAAAGCGAATTGTCGCTCTTGAAGGTTCCGTTCAGCAGACGGAATTCGTCCGCATGGTTGACAGCTTCGATTTGAAGATGACCATCATGACGGTTTCGAATTACCAACAGGCATTTGAAATGGTGGCTCAGGGTGGTGCTGACGCGGTTGTTTCCAATAATTTCTACGGGAAGTTGAATGCCCGGAGGTATGGTCTTGATGATTCGGCGGTTATCTTTAATCCGTCCGCCCTTTTTTTTGCCGCGCCCAAAGGCAGAAACGATCAATTGTTGCATGCCATCGACATTCATTTGCTGGAGATGAAAGAAGACCCGCAATCCATTTATTATCTAACATTGAAACGCTGGACAGCGGAAGAGGTAAAGTTCAAACTGCCTGTATGGATGCAAGTCATCGGCCTCGTGGTGGGTGTCGTTCTGCTTACAAGCCTCGTGGGAAGCTTTGTTTTAAAGCGACAGGTAAATGCCCGCACCAATGAACTGCGGCTGATCAATCAGGAGATGGAGCAGCGAATCATCGAGCGCACGGCGGATCTGGCAAAAGCAATGGCCAGGGCTCAGGAGGCAGACCGGATCAAATCCGCCTTCCTGGCGACGATGTCCCACGAGTTGCGGACACCCCTGAATTCCATTATCGGTTTCACGGGCCTCATCCTGCGTGAGCGGGTCGGACCATTAAATGAGGAGCAGAAAAAACAGTTGAATATGGTGCGCAGCAGCGCCCAGCACCTCCTGGCACTGATCAATGATGTCCTCGACATATCAAAAATTGAAGCCGGACAGTTGACGCTGGTCCAAGAGGCTGTGGATTTGCGAAAGATTATCGAGAAAGTTGCCCAGAGCACTCTCCCGCTCGCCGATAGCAAGGGGCTTGAAATGGGAATCGAGATAGTTCCTGAACTGAGTTCAATTCCGGGAGACGCCCGACGGATAGAGCAGATTCTTCTGAACCTGCTCAGCAACGCCATCAAATTCACCGAAAAGGGATCGGTGAAAATCGTCTGTACATTGGACGATGCCCATGTCCTGGTAAAGGTTATCGATACGGGAATCGGCATCAAATATGAAGATTTGGGAAAGGTATTCGAAACCTTCAGGCAGATCGATTCCGGAATAAGCAGAAAGTATGAGGGGACGGGGCTGGGGCTTTCCATATCGAAAAGGCTGGCGGAGTTGATGGGCGGCAAGCTCTGGGTGGAAAGCGTCTGGGAAGAGGGCAGCACCTTCAGCTTGTCCTTGCCTAAGGAGGGTAGCCACGCATGAAAGGGATAATCCTGATTGACACCTGTGAAGAACAAGTTGAAAACTGCCTGCTCGCGAAGGATTTGAAGGAGATGTCATGAAGAAGATACTGATCGCCGACGACAACGAAGCCAATCTGTACATGCTGGAAATTCTCCTGAAGGGGGAAGGGTTCGAGGTTATTTCGGCAGCGAACGGGCAGGAGGCATTGGAAAAGGCCCTTCTTACCCCCCCAGCCCTGATTGTCACAGATGTTCTCATGCCGGGAATGGACGGCTACGCCCTATGCAAGCATTGGAAATCAGATGATAAGTTGAAACACATCCCCTTCGTTATTTATACGGCTACCTATGCCGGCACGAAAAACGAGGCGTTTGCGCTGAGCCTCGGGGCGGATCGCTTCATCCTCAAGCCCCAGGAGCCGGACGTGCTGCTGCAGCTCATAAGCGAGGTGCTGGCGGACAACTATTCAGCCAGACAGGTGGAGACCAAACCTCTTGAGGAAGAGATACAGTTCTTTAGGCAATACAACGAAATCCTGTTCAACAAACTCGAAAAAAAGATGTCGGATCTGGAGACGGCCAATCGGGATTTGAAGATATTGGCGGAGAGGTATCATCTCTCTTTTGAGAACGTATCGGACGTGATCTACATGATTGATAACGATTTAAAGATTATCAGCATTTCTCCGAGCGTGGAAAGAATATTGGGCTACAATCCTGAGGAGTTCGTCGGCCGTCCGGTTACTGATTTGGCCAATATTTTCGCGGCGGGGGCATTAGATCAGGCTGCCAAGGACGTCGACCTGATTTTGAAGGGTCACCCAATTTCATCGACAATGTATGAATTCATCGCCAAGGATGGGTCCAGCAAATTTGGCGAGGTCAGCGGATCGCCAATAATGCAGGAAGGAAAAATCCTCGGCATGATCGCTATCGCCCGTGATGTTACGGATCGCCAACGCGCCCAAGAAGAACTGAGGGAAAGTGAGGATAAGTATAGCTCCTTATTTGAACACTTACAGGATGCGGTCTTGCTGACCAGGCCTGACAGTTCCATAATCGAGGCCAACAAAGCGGCCTGCGAAATGTTTGGCAGGTCGGTGGATGAACTGAGAGAAGTGGGACGCAGCGCGTTAGTGGACGAGACCGATCCGCGTTTAAAGGCCGCGTTGGAGGAGCGGGACCGCACCGGCCAAGTACGGGCCGAGATAACGATGCTTCGCGCCAATGGCGAGAAATTTCTTGCGGACATCACCTCCACCATTTTCACCGATATGAACGGGCAGCAAAAAACCAGCATGATCGTCCGGGATATCACCGAGCGTAAAAAAGCGGCGGATGCATTACGAAACAGTGAGGCCCGTTTTAGGAGCTATTTCGAATTACCGCTCATCGGCATTGCCATCACATCACCGGAAAAGGGATGGCTGGAAGGAAATGATCGTCTGACGGCCATTCTTGGCTATCCATGGCAGGAACTCAGAAACATGAACTGGGCTGACTTGACTCACCCTGACGACCTAGCCGCGGATGTGGAGCAATTCAATCGTATTTTGGCGGGCGAGATTGAAAGCTACATGCTTGAAAAACGGTTTATACGAAAAAGCGGTGCGGTGATATGGACCAGCTTGGCGGTCGGCTGCGTGCGCAAAAAGGATGGCGCGGTAGACTATTTTGTGGACCTGTTGGAGGATATAACAGATCGAAAGGAAAGTGTAAATCGCCTTAGGAGATCATTGGGAGCTACCATTCAGGCCATGGCCGTGACCGTTGAGGAGAGGGATCCTTACACCGCCGGTCATCAGCGCAGAGTGTCCGATCTGGCCCGGTCTATTGCCACGGAGATGGGGCTGCCGGCCGACCAGATCGACGGCATCCGCATGGCCGCGACCATCCATGACCTCGGCAAGATCTCGGTGCCCGCCGAACTCCTGAGCATGCCCAGGAAATTGATGGACATCGAATTCAACCTCATCAAGACGCATAGTCGGTCAGGCTACGACATCTTGAAAGACATTGAATTTCCCTGGCCTATTGCCCGGATAATCCTTGAGCATCATGAGCGAATGAATGGGTCGGGATATCCCCAGGGACTGAGGGGAGGTAACATCCTTATCGAGTCCCGGATTATATCGGTTGCGGATGTTGTGGAATCCATGGCCTCTCATCGGCCCTACCGTCCAAGCCTTGGCATTGACGCAGCATTGGAGGAGATAGGAAAGAACAGAGGCATATTGTATGACGATAACGTAGTGGATGTCTGTCTAAGATTATTCCATGAAAAGGGATATCAGCTTTTAACTGTTTGATTTTCAGGTAATCCTTACTTACAATTCCGGGGTGGTTGCTCCGGCATCAGAGTGATGGGCGGCGGTTCAAAGAAGGTCGCTTATTGCCCCGGCCGGGTCGCTGGGGAAATGGAAGCGGATCACCCGGCGTCCCCGGTCGCGGAGCGCCCGGCGGTCTCCCATGGCCTGAGCGGCCTTGAGCGCGCCGAAGGTCAGAAATGACGCATCCTGTCCGGGTTCGTCGGGGATGGAGATGTCTTCCGCATCGCCGGCGGTGAACTGGATGAAGAGGCCGCCGCCCCCGTCGCCCTTGTGCAACTGTCCGGTGGAGTGGAGATACCGGGGGCCGTAGCCCGCCGTCGTGGCCAGCCGCCGGCGGTCCCTGATCTTCCGCCGCAGCCCCGCCAGCGCCCGGTCCAGCGCCGGGGTGGGGGTGACGTAGGCCTGGAGGGCGACGTAATCCCCGGCCTTGCCCTGGGCCAGAAAATCCGCCAGGGAGGGATGCTCCCCGTAAATGTCCCATTGCGCAGACGACCAGGCGGGTTTTTCCCCGGGGAGACGTCCCGTCTCCCGGTAGGCGGCGGTCATTTCCCGGGCGAGGGCCTTGGCGGCCTCCACGTCGGGCTGGTCGAAGGGATTGATCCCCAGGCGCCGGCCGGCGACGGCCGTGGCCATCTCCCAGATAAAGATCTGCCCGCCCAGTTCGTAGGGATCGGCCAAAGTTATCTTCAGGACGGGGTGTCTCGCCCGGCGGAGGGCGGCCAGCAGCTCTTCCTGAGGTCTGTCGCCGCCCAAGCCGACAGCGATGAAGACCCGGTCATCGCCGTAGCTCTCCGGCGATCCCGGCGGTTCGCCGACGATGGGAACGATGCCCCGGCCCTCCTTGCCGGTGCTTTCTGCGAGCAACTGCTCCAGCCAGGCTCCGAAACTCGCCAGGGGCGGGGAGAAGAAAAAGGTCGCCTTGTCCCGGCCCGTCCGGGCCAGCTCGCCCAACGCCGTCCCGAGGACAGCGGCGTCGCTCAACGTTTCCGTTGCCCGGGTTTCGGGGCGGTCCGGTCGTTCCGGGCGGGACCTTCCCCCTTCCATCTTTTCCCGTTGCGTTGCCGGTAAGGCTTCCTGGCCATGCCACCCTCCGGCCCCCGGACGGGTTGATATTCCGAGCGGGACGGCGTTTCCGGCAAACGCCCGGCCGGCGGCCGCGGCGTCTGGACGCGTCCCGGCACCGGCCGTAGCGGCTTCGGCCAGGAGTCGTTTTACATCCACGCCGATCAGGGCGGCCGGGACGATGCCGAAGCAGGACAGGGCGGAGTAGCGTCCCCCGATGTCCGGATCGTTGAGAAAGGTGTGGCGGAAGTGGAGCCGCTCCGCCCAGGCGGCGATGCCGCTCCCCGGATCGGTGATCGCGGTGAAATGCCGCCCCGCCGCTTCCGGACCCATGCCGGCCCGGACCTGATTGTAGAAGTATTTCATCAGGGAGAAGGTCTCGACGGTGCCCCCGGACTTGGTGGAGACGATGAAGAGGGTCCGGGCGAGGTCGAGACTTCGGGCGCGGGCCAGTACGGTGCCGGGATCGGTGGTGTCGAGGATGGTCAGTTCCGGAAAGCCCGGCCGGACGCCGAAGGTCTTCCGGAAGGTCTCCGGGGCGAGGCTGGAGCCCCCCATCCCCAGGAGGATCGCCTGGACATAGCCATCCCGCCGGATGGAGTTCGCCCATTGGCAGATCTCCGCCAGGCGGGCGGGCATGTTTTCGGGGCAATCCAGCCACCCCAGGCGATCGGCGATCTCCGTGGGCGCGGGTTTCCAAACCGTATGGTCCCGCTTCCAGATCCGGTCCATGATCCCTTCCGGGAGAATATCCGCCCGGGCGACATCGATCGCCAATTCAGCTCCATAGATCTGAATCATGTTCAAGAATCCTCGCCGTAGCGGCGCTACGTCCGCGGTTTGGCTTGATCGGCCAAGAACGATACAACCTGAATCCGAGTGCCACCTTACTAACTTTATTTCATGACCGGCCCTTATGCTCCCTTCCGACGGCGGTGCGCCATCAGGTCATGGACGGTTGCCCGGGATGCCGCTCAGTCTCCCCGGCCGGCGCCATTAAGGGGATCCCGCGGCGAACTTGTCGTTAAGCAGCTCCCGGATGATCTTCGGATTGGCCTTACCCTCGGAGGCCTGCATCACCCGGCCGATGAGAAAACCCATGGCCTTGCCCTGGCCGCCTCGGAAATCTTCCACCGCCGCCTGATTGGCCGCCAGGACCTGGTCGATGAGCTCGCCCAGGGCGTCGCGATCCGACACCTGGCGGAAGCCCCGGGACCGGACGATCTCCTCCGGGGCGGCGTCGCTTTCAAAGAGGGCGGTCAGGACCTCCCGAGCGGCGTGGGCATTGATCTCGTCCCGGGACAGCATATGGAGCAGCGCGGCGAGGCGGGCGGGGGAGACGGGGGAGTTGCCCAGCTCCCGGCCGCGGTCTTTCACGGCGGGGGCCAGTTGCGTGGTCAGCCAGTGCATGGCGGTCCGGGGGGCGATTCCCGCCTCGATGAGGGCCTCGAAATAGGAGGCCAGTTCCGGATCGGCGCTCAAGTAGGTCGCCTCCTCCCCGGTGAGCCCGTACCGGGCCATGAAGCGTTCGGCCCGTACCGTAGGCATCTCGGGAAGACGGGACCGCATCGTTTCGATCCAGGCCGGCGACAGCTCGATGACCGGGACCGCCGGATCGGGGATGCAGGGTCCCTCGAACTTGGCCCGCATGGGGAAGGTGGCCTTCTTGTCGGGGTCCCACAGGCGGGTATGGAGGACCACCTCCTCCCCGGCCTGGACGGAGGCGCTCTGCCGGCCGATCTCGTAGGCGATGGCGTCGCCCACGTGGCGGACGGAGTTCATGTTTTTCACCTCCACCTTGGTGTTCATCTGCTCCGTGCCCCGGGGCCGGACGGAGATGTTGGCATCGACGCGCATGGTGCCGTTCTCCATGCTGCACTCCGAGGCTCCGGCGTAGCGCACCTGGGTCCGGAGGGCCTTGAGAAACTCCATGGCGTGATGGGGCGTCCGGAAGTCCGGTTCGGTGACGATCTCCACGAGCGGCGCCCCGGCGCGGTTGAAATCCACCAGGCTGATGGGCGTCCGCCCCTCCATTTCATGCACCAGCTTGGCCACGTCCTCTTCCATATGGATGTGGTGGATCCGCAGCCGCTTCTGGGTGCCGTCTTCATCGGTGATGTCGATCCCGCCGCCCCGGGACAGGGGGAGATGGGCCTGGGACAACTGATAGCCTTTGGGAAGATCGGGATAGTAATATACCTTCTGATCGAAGGCGCTCCGGGGCTGGAGCTCCGCGCCCAAGGCGAGACAGAGGAGCGCCGCCTTTTCCAAGGCGGCCTGGCTGAACCGGGGGATGGCCCCGGGAAACCACAGGCAGATCGGGCAGGTGTTGGCGTTGGGTTCCGCGGCGGGGTCGTTGGGGCAATCGCAGAACATCTTCGTCGGGCAATTCAGTTCGATGTGGATCTCCAA
>JAKQIZ010000162.1 GCA_029561465.1 Deltaproteobacteria bacterium
GAAGAAGCGGTCGTGGGCGACGGTGATCAGGGTCCCCGGATAATCCTTGAGATAGCTTTCCAGCCACTCCATGCTCTCCGTATCGAGATGATTGGTCGGTTCGTCGAGAAGCATGATGTCCGGCCGGGAAAGGAGGATCACCGCCAGGAGGATCCGCATCTTCCACCCCCCGGAGAACTCCCCGCAGTTTCGGTGATGATCCGCTTCCCGAAACCCGAACCCCTTGAGGATCTGGCCGGCCCGGGCCTCGAAGCTGTAGCCGTCCCGGGCGTTGAAAAGGGCCAGGGCCGTCTCGTAATCCTTCAACAACCGCCGGTAGGAAGCGGTCGTCTCGTCTTCTTCCTGGCTTTCCGTTTCCCCCGTCGCTCCGGCGGCGGCGCCGGGGAGGCAGCATACCGCCGCGGCTATCTGCCCTTCGCAAACCCGGAGGGTTTTTTCCAGGGCGGCGATGCCGCACCGGTCCCGGAGATAATCCATCAATGGGACGTCGGGCAGCTCCTCGAGATCCTGGGGGAGATAGGCCAGGGACCTGTTCCGGCGGTCGGTGATCTCGATGGCCCCGCCGTCCAGCTCCACCCGGCCCAGGATGGCCCGGAGCAGGGTGGTTTTTCCGGCGCCGTTGTCGCCCACCAGGCCGATCCGGCTCCGTTCCGTGATATGCCAGGAAAGGTCAGCAAAGATCGTTTTGTCCCCGAAGGCCAAGGATATATTTTTCAAATAAATCAATTTCTTGTCGCTCCAGACCGGCCGCTGGTTAATTCCTTCCATGGCGAAGCCGCCACCATCGTCCCTTTTACAATGATTGCGCCGCGCTGACAAGCATGATGACATCGTAAAAGGTCAAAAAATGTCCCATTTGGGATGGCATCGTAAAAATATCCGCAGGCGAGGCGCGCGCATCCTGAGGAATGAGGCGTACTTGGACGTACGTCGCAGTGACGAGGGATGAAGCGCTTTCGAAGCATCCGGACTTTTTACGATGCCGTCAAGCTTCGAATCCCGACAATTTCGCATTGACACCCGGCTTAGCCTCGTTTAAGATCACCCCGTTTCGCCATTTCATCATCACCGAAGGAGATAAGTCATGAAAAGAACGTTAGTCCGGTTGTCCGTCATCTTTGCCCTTGTCTTTTGTTTTGCCGCTGTGGCCGCCGCCGGTCCGACGATCGACGGGATCCTGAAGAAAAAGGAACTGGTCGTCGGCACTTCGGCCGGTTACCCACCCCTGTCTTTCAAGACCAAGGACGGCAAGGTCCAGGGTCTGGAAATGGATCTCGCCGGGATGATGGCCGCGGCCATGGGCGCGAAACTGCGGGTCGAGGTCCTGCCCTTCGACGAGTTGATCCCCGCCCTGGAGAAAAAGCGCATCGACATGATCCTCTCCTGCATGACCATCACCCCGGACCGCAATCTCCGCATCGCCTATGTGGGGCCCTACTTCATTTCCGGCCAGTCCCTCCTCACCACCAAGGAGATCGCCCTCAACATCAACGGCCCGGCGGATGTGAACAATCCCAATTTCAGCATTGCCGTCCCCCGGGGGACGACGACGGAAAAGATCGCCCGGAGGCTTCTTCCCAAGGCGAAGCTCGTGATCGTCAAATCCAACGATGAGGCCCTGGATCTGCTGAAGGCCAAATCCGTCAAGGCCCTCATGTCCGATTACCCCTATGTGGTCGTCGAGGCCTTCCGCTACAAGGACAAGGGTTTCGTAAGCAACCAGCCCTTCAGCGTGGAGCCCATCGGCGTCGGAGTCCGGGCGGATGATCCGTTGCTTCTCAACTGGATCGAAAATTTCCTGAACATGATGAAAAACGAAGGCATCCTCAATGTGCTTACCCAGCGCTGGATCCAGGATGCATCCTGGATCGCCGAGCTGCCGTAGCGGGCGCGTCCCGGCGCCACCGCCGGCGGTTCCAGGAAAGACGGCATTCCCGATGGAGGGCGTCGTTTCGGCGCCCTCGGGAAACGGCCGGATTTGAAGCTCCTGTGAAATAGGTCTCCGCACGCCCTCCCCTACCGGGGAGGGGAGGGTGGGTTTTGGGGTCTGGGGCTGGTGAATCCCCGGCTCGTCGTCACTCCGGTTTGCCTGACCCTGATCCTGCTCCTCTTCTGGATGGAACGGGCGGGTCTATGAAACTATGCCCATAAGGAATATGCCATGAAAAAACGAGTCATTACCCCTCCCGGAGCCCCGGTGATCGGTCCCTATTCCCCGGCCGTTGCGGCGGGACCGTTTCTGTTCGTCTCCGGCCAGATCCCCCTCCGGGCCGCCACGGGGGAACTGGTGGCGGGCGATATCCGGGCGGCGACGGCCCAGGTGATGGAGAATATCGCCGCGATTCTGGCGGCCGCGGATTTTTCCTGGGCCGATGTGGTCAAGACGACGATCTACCTGACCGACCTGGCCGACTTTTCAACGGTGAACGAGGTTTACGGCGGTTACTTTTCCGGGGATTATCCGGCCCGGGTCACCGTGCAGGTCGCCGCCCTGCCCCGGGGGGCGCGGATCGAGATCGATGCCGTGGCCTTCAAGGCCCCCGGGCATATGGAGGCGATGGGGCCGGGAAAGGAAAGGTAGCGATGAGATTATGCTTCCACTGCCGGACCGAAATATTGCTTACCGGCCAGATCGGCCGGCGGGAGGTTTGCCCCCGCTGCGGGAGGGACCTCCATGTCTGCCGCAATTGCCGCTTCTACGATCCCCGGGCCTACAACGCCTGCCGGGAATCCCAGGCGGAGCGGGTCCTGGACAAGGACCGGAGCAATTTCTGCGACTACTTCGTCTTTCGGGAGGGCGACGGGGCGGCGGATGGTTCCCCGGCGCCCGGGGCATCCGCCCGGGATAAGCTGGCGTCCTTGTTCAAGTAAATGTAATTATGCCTGAAACGTTTTTTATCCCGAGTTGCTCGGGGCGTCGTCAATGGGGATGATGTCGGCATAGGCGAAGCCGTTGCGCTCTACAATCTCTCCGACGCGGACGGTAAGCGGCATACGAAACATGGGTCCGCCCACTACCACGGTGTGGATCTCCCCGTTTTCCCCGCCGGGGTCGCAGCCCGGAGGAAAGGCCGCGATGAGTTCCCGGGACCACCGCCGGCCGGCAAAGCGGGCGGGCAGTATCCGGAGATCGACGCTGCTGACGATGGTTGTCAAGCCGGCGGCGAGCATCTCTTCCGCGAGTTCCGCTGTGGAGCGGCCCCAGAGCGGGAAGAGGGCTTCCATCCCCGTCCCCGCCAGCATCTTTTCCCGGTACGCCCGCAGATCCGCCAGGAAAATGTCCCCAAAGGCGATGCCACCGATCCCCTCCGCCCGGGCCGCGGCGATAAAGCGCCCCAGGGCGGCTTCGTATTCCTCGTTGGAACAGACGTCGGGAAGCCCGACCGTCCGGAGGGGCTGCCCCGCCGCTGCGGCCTGCCGCGCCAGGAGCTCCCGGCGGGTGTCGTGCATGAAAACCCGGTCATGATCGGTGTTTATCGTCGTCAGGAGCCCGGCGACCTCCACGTTCGGGTCCCGGCACAGCAGGTGGAGGACCCAGGCGCCGTCCTTGCCGCTGCTCCAACTGACGAGGATCTTTTTCTTTTCCATCAAATATAAGTTATTTCTAGTACTTAACTGCGGCCGTGCAGAGCGCCACGGCCTCCTCGGGGGTACCGGCGACGGAGACGAGCGCTCCGCCCAGCTCGCGAAAAAAGGTTTGGGCGGCGGCGGGACAGGCCAGGAGAATGACCTTCTTTTCGGCCTTCAGGGCCAGGGCGATCTCGGCGGCGGTGCCGCGGCCCATGCCGCAGGCGATGACCACATCGCTGGACAGGACGTTGATGTTGTTCCGGGCGCTGCCCATGTCGGTGATGATGGGGATGTCCACATGGGCGGAGATCCCGTGGCGGTCCCGGCCCGGAAGTATCCCCACGGTGAGCCCCCCGGCGCTTTTGGCCCCGCGGTTCACCGCCGCCATGACCCCCGCGTCGCGGCCGCCGCTCAGGGTGATCCAGCCCGCCCGGGCGATGAGGCGGCCCAGTTCCGCCGCCATGCCGAGCAGCTCCGGCGTATCCGGCGCGCCGGGACCCATGACGCCTATGATCGGTCTTCGTGCGGGATTGTCCATAAGTTGCCGCCCCCCTATTGTTTTACCCGTTGCTTCCCCAGCACGGCTCGCCTTTCCATTGCCGATTCGGGCGGTTTTGCCGGTATGCCGGCGGCCCATAAACTCAATCGGCACCGCCGCGCCCGAGATAATGGAGCACCGGGGTCAGCGGCGCCAGGTCCGGCGTCCCGGCCCGCACCGCCGCCCCGGTGGTCCAGGGGTAATCCAGGTTCCGGAGCCAGGCCATTACCGCGGTGAGCCGGGATGGTGGCAGGACCTGCATCGCCGCGATGGTGATCACGAGGCGGTTCGCCAGGGGCGGCGGCCCGGCCTGGAAGGACCAGTGGTAGCGGCCGCACCCTACCCGGACGCCCCGGCCCGCTTTTTCCGACATGCCCACGAGCCAGTCGCAGGAAAAGGCCGCCGCGGCGGCCCCGGTGGGGCGGCCCATATAAAAAGAGTAAATGTTTTCATAGGTTTGGGCAAATTTACGGACCAGAACGTCGGCAATGGCCTCCCGCCCTTCGGTGACCGCGGGGAAGGAGATGGCCCCGGTGCGGTTGTCCACCTCGAGCCGGGCATCCGGCGTAAAGACCTGATCCAGGAGATGGGGGCGGTTCTCGTCCTTGGCATGGAAGTAGTCACGCAGGACGGTTTCGGGCGTTATCCTTGCCGCTGGGGGCATCTTTCCTCCCTGCTTCAATCCTCGATCATGAGGGTGAAGTCGTCCCGTTCCCGTTCCAGGTCCTGGAGAAGCTGCACGGTCCGGTGGAAATCCCGGCCCATGGCCTGCCGGGAAACGGCGGCGTGCCGCCAGCGGATCGCGAACGGACCCGCCACGTCGGTGGAAAGCACATCCCACAACGCGTCGAGATTACGGCCGAAATATTCCGGCAGGGACAGCCCGGACGCCAGCCGGTCGTAGAGATCGGCGAGGGAATGTATATTCTCGCCGTTCAGGGTGCATGCTCTCATTGGCATAGCGGTATCTCCATAAAGGTCCGGTAATGGTCCACCGTGATAAAACGCCTGCCGTCCCCGGAAAAGACGAGACGTTTACCCCCCCGGCGGCCGCCCTGGTAGTCCAGGTCCGCCTCCCGCCACTTGCCCGCGGGGAGCCGGTCCTCCCGGTTCCGGAAATGGTCGCCGCCGATGCTGGCGCCCCGGAGTCCGGGAACGGACCACAGATCCCGGCCCGGCTTCCATCCCCGCTCCCGGGCCTCGCGCTTGGTCACGAACTTGGGCGGAAGCCGCCGGTTGTCCGTCCGGTCCAGGGTGCGGAGGACCTCCGCCAGTTCCCGCGGATCGATCCGTGCCGTGAGCTGCGCGTTGACGGCGGCCGCGACCTGTTCGCACGAGGCGGCGTAGGCCCGGGCGCCCAGCAGCAGGCTGATGAAAATCAGGACCGCCGCAATGGTGAAGATCGCCCGCCGGGTTGTCAACACGGTGCTACCCCGCCGCCACCTTCCCATATTATCCCAACTTGGTTTTTGGTCCTTATTACCACAAAATACCCAACGATTAAAATTAAATTGCTTTTATTTTATGCTGTAATTTCCCCATTTATTACACGATTCCTTTGCCGTTTATTCCCTCCCCAAGGCAAATCATGATCTGAATCGCCGGTTTGTGCATGGTCCAAATCAAACGGCCCTGCCCGGTCAGATGGGACGGGATGGTTGCCGACGCCCGCTTCCGTAAAGCCGGTGGCCTTACTTCCACCCCAGGGCCTTGAAGAAGGTGTAGCAAAACGTGCCGTCCGCCTCGGTCGTTCGGTACAGGTCCCCGATCCCCTTGTCGAACGTGGCGGGATCGCTGCTCCCCGCCGTGAGCGCCGCTTGCCGCACCCCTTCGATCATGGCCGTGAAGGTCTTTTTCGTGAATCCCTCGACCAATTCCGGCCTGCTCGCATCGACATACACCAGGCGGGGGGATACCCTGACGTCGCGGTATCCCGCCTCGACCAGCAGTGGATACAGCGATCTGCCGATCAGGGCGTTCCCGCCTGCGCGGGCCTGCAATCGGACCTGGCAGAGGATCGCGGCCCGGGCCGCCGCGCTGTCCGGATAGAAGTAGGCGGAGCCGTGGTCGCCCTCTATGACGGTGATTGTCCCGCCCGGCCGCAACAGGGCTTTCAGCTTCCCCAAGGCCGCAATGGGCTCCGCCAGATGCTCCAGCACAAAGCAGACGAAGACGTGATCGAACGATTGGGGGGCAAAGGGGAGCTGGAAGATGTCCCCCCGCTGGAACCGCACGTTGGTCAATCCGGCCGCCTGAATCTCCCGTTCGGCCTGGGCAATGGAAGTCTCCGAGATGTCGATGGATAAAATCGCAGCTCCGGGGCTGTTTTTCGCCAGGGTCACCGTTTGGGCGCCGACGCCGCAACCGGCCTCCAGGACGCAGCTCCCCGCCGGGTAGGCCGTATCGGCATGGAGCAGCTCGACCAGGGTCGTGGCCTGATCCTGCAGGCGGACGTTTTCCCGCAGGTCATACCCGTGAACATATCCTTCCGTCATGATTCCATTTTCCTTATGGCAACCTCATTTTTCCCCCGGCAGCATCAAGATTGCCTTTTCCAGTGCCTGGTTGAAATCGTCCGGTCGCGTCAGCATCAAGAAATGGTCCGCCTTCTTTAGGATGATGGCCTGATAAGAAACCCCGTTTCACCTGAAAATACAGATTATATGTTCGATTTCATTCCCTGATGTTTTGCCTCCCCAATCGGTACCGGTATCGACGAAAACAGGCCGGTGCACCGCGTCAAAAGTTTCCATGCGGGGCGATCACCTCCTCCTTGCCGCCGCATTAGATTGTAGATAAAAAGGTCTTCAGGTCCGTTTAAATATTACCATCACAGTGACGAGATCGGGGATGCCGCCGCCGCGATTCTTGCCCCGCCGCAAAAACTCCGCCGGTGCACCGGCATAATTCAACTAGATGATATGCTTTAACAATTGACGATACTGCTTCCCGTTTTACCCTCTTTGTGAGCATCCCCTTAAAGGGCGTTTCCGGGGTTGCCCTCGGGAGATGGCCCCGTTCAGACGGGCCTCCAGTTCCAGGTGTATTGAGCGGCTTCGGTGTAAAATACGGGAACTCCGCCGACTGGTGCCATCGCTTCCGGCGGCCCGGCTACCCGCTTCGCCGTTTTATTCGTAATGTGTCCACATAGCGTCTCTTGGGGCCTGTTTGGTAAAGACCACTCGCCACTTCACCAGCCAGGTTCCTCCGAACATTTTTCTACAGGTGTCTTGAGACCCTTCATGATGGACTCTCTCATCCCCGGAATGGTAGCAAGATAGAGTGTTTCTTCAATCGCCTTCCAGTCTTCTTCCGCTATGAGGACCGCGGAACTTCTCTTACCTACGATCTGGACGGGCTCATGTGAGTCTTTTACTTCATCGACCAAACTGTATAGCCGCTTCCTTGCCTCAGATGCTGATAAAGTCGTCATTTTATATTTCCCCCTAATCGTACCACATATCGTACGTCAGCATCGTATCGTTGTCAAGTCGATTCTCGGCAAACACGATGGTCACCGACATGGCGCGTCGTTCCGTCGCGTCCGGTGGACCTACTCGTTAGAGCCTTTTTCAGCAACAGCTTTGATCTCCTCAATTCAGTTTCAGAATCGGACTTATCGGCTCGTTATCCCCCGGATAAAAATCTTTGCCGGAGCTCCGGCATATGTTAATTGTTTGATATTAATAGCGATTTGACGACGCTCCTCGCCGTTTTTTATGATCTTTCCGACGGCGCTGTCAGGCCAATCGGCGTGGCTGCAACCGGGAAATTATCTCGTTTAGATAGCGGCTAAGCATGGAGCGGTACTGCTTCTTCCGGGCGATCTCGCTGAGGATCCGCCGGGGACACTTGGGGTTGTTGTGGCAGTTGTTGCGAATCTCCTGAGGCAAGCGGTTCAGGATCAGGAGATCCCTATCCACGTTTCGGCATGTCCGCGAAAAACATTGGAAATAATTTGCTTGCCGAAGGAATGACGCATCATATACATAAACAGAATTAAATGTCAATACGTGGTCATGTCCACAACCTGTTGCAAAAGCCTCTTACATAAGATAGATTGCCCGTCAAAAGGAGTATCGGGAAGTTGTCCAATAACTATGATGTCATCGTCGTCGGCGGGGGGCACGCGGGGTGCGAGGCGGCCCTGGCGGCGGCCCGGATGGGGTGCGAGACCCTCCTGTTCAACATCAACCTCGATTCCATCGCCCTCATGTCCTGCAATCCCGCCATCGGGGGGCTGGCCAAGGGGCAGTTGGTCAAGGAGGTGGACGCCCTGGGGGGGGAGATGGGTAAGCTTGCCGACAAGACGGCCGTCCATTTTCGCCTCCTGAACGCCTCCAAGGGTCCGGCGGTGCAATCCACCCGGGTCCAGTGCGACAAGCAGCTCTACCGCCTGGCCATGAAGACCGTGGTGGAGCGCCAGCCGCGCCTCCATCTCCGCCAGGGGCTGGTGGATGAGCTGGTCGTGGCCGGCGGCCGGGTCCTGGGGGTCATCGATGAGACGGGGGTGCAGTATGAGGCCGGGGCGGTGGTCCTCACCACGGGGACCTTCCTCAACGGTCTGATCCACATCGGCACGACCCGGATCCCCGCGGGACGGGCCGGGGAGATGGCCTCGCTGCGCCTGGCGGCCCACCTCCGGTCCCTGGGCTTCGAGATGGGGAGGATGAAGACGGGGACGCCGCCCCGCCTCAAGGCCGCGACGATCGACTTTTCCCGCCTGGTGCGCCAGGACAGCGATCCCGATCCCCAGCCCTTTTCCTTCGCCACGGCATCCCTCCGAACCGAGCGCCTGCCCTCGTATTTCAGCCACACCACGGCGGCGACCCATGACTTCCTCCGGGAGAACATCCGGGAATCGGCCCTCTATTCGGGGCGGATCAAGGGGATCGGCGCCCGCTACTGCCCCTCCCTGGAGGACAAGGTGATGCGCTTCGCCGACAAGGAGCAGCATCCCGTCGTCCTGGAATTCGAAGGCCTGGAGACGGAGGAGATCTATGCCAAGGGCCTGGGCAACAGCCTCCCCCCCGCCCTTCAGGAGCGCCTCGTCCACAGCGTCCCCGGTCTGGAGGAGGCGGAGATCATGCGCTGGGCCTACGCCATCGAATACGATTTCGTCCAGCCCACCCAGCTCTGGCCCACCCTGGAGGCGAAGCCGCTTAAGGGACTCTATCTGGCCGGGCAGATCAACGGCACCTCGGGTTACGAGGAGGCGGCCGCCCAGGGTCTCTGGGCGGGGATCAACGCCGCCGCCGCCGTCCAGGGTCGTCCCCCTTTCCTCCTCAACCGCGCCGAGGCCTATATGGGCGTCATGATTGACGATCTCGTCACCCGGGGCGTCGATGAGCCCTACCGGATGTTCACCTCCCGGGCGGAGTTCCGCCTCATCCTCCGGGAGGACAACGCGACCCTGCGCCTCATGGACCAGGGGCGGGAGTTGGGGCTGATCGACGCCGGCGCCCATGCCCGGATGCGGGAGCGGCGGGAGGAGATCGCCGAGGAGATGGGGCGGCTGTCGGCGGCGAGGATCTATCCCGTCGCCGCAACCATCAAGATTCTGGAGGAGATGAAGACGACGGCCATCAAGAACCCCGTCTCCCTCTTTCAGCTCCTCAAGCGGGACGAGGTGGCCTTCGACGACCTGGCCCCCTTCGCCGGAGCGGGATGGCGGCCCATCGCCGATCCCTTCGTGAAGCGGCAGGTGGAGATCGAGGCGAAATACGAGGGCTACATCAAGCGGCAGCGGGAGGCGGTGGCGAAGCTCAAGGCCCTGGAGGCCCGGCGGATTCCCGAAGATCTGGATTACGACGCCATCCCCGGCCTCTCCAACGAGCTGCGGACGAAGCTGACCCGCATCCGCCCGGCGACGATCGGCCAGGCCGACCGGATTCCCGGGATGACCCAGGCGGCGATCAGCGCCATCCTTATTGCCATCAAGAAGGGGGAACTGGAGAAGGCGGCGGCCGCCAGGTCCGGGCAGGGGGAAGGGCCGCAAGGATGAGCCGCCCTGCCGGGTGACGGGCCGGCGCAACAATATTTGGAAAAAATTGTTGGTCATGCCGGGCTTGATCAGGCATGAAGAGAATATTCGCCGACGCTGCATTCACGCTTCCGTGGCAATGACGCAAGGCGTGCCGTGAAGAGATAACGCCGGTCTCACAACGCGACGGAAGGGGAGGGAAGAGACTTTCCCACCCTGAAGCTTGTAGGGGAAGGATTCCATGGGGGCCAATATGCGGGGAGGGGAGACAAAGGTTAACAAGGAGGGCGGAATAGTGGTGAAGTCTTTATCGATCAAGATGTTGGCGGTGTTCGCGGCGGTGGTGCTCACCGTGGTGGTGTTCACCTCGGTTCCCGGGTGGGCGGCGGAACCGAAAGCGGCAGCAACCGGCGTCCCGGCCCCGGCCGTTAAGGCGCCGAAGCACGGCGGTGCGCCGGCGTCCGGAACGGCGGAACTTCTGGACCTGAACACGGCGACGAAGGAACAGCTCATGGCCCTGCCCGGCATCAGCGAGACGACGGCCCGGGAGATCATCAGGAGCCGCCCCTTCGCGAAGAAGGATCAGTTGAAATCCCGGAAGATCCTCACCGAGCAGGGCTATGACCGGATCAAGGACCGGGTCATCGCCAAACAGCCGCCGGGAAAGAAAGCGGCGCATAAGCGCTGAGAAGGGGAAACCCGCGCGTGATCGGCGCCTTGCCGCGGCATGGCGGCGATTGCCCAAGGAGAGGCGCGCGAATCCTGAGGAATGAGGCGTACTTGGACGTACGTCGCAGTGACGAGGGATGAAGCGCTTTCGAAGCATCCGGACTTCTAAGTAAGTCGCACGTAACTAATTGGATTCTTTAAATACGTGTTTGACGGTTTTGGGCCGATTTCATGGCACAGACTCGACTTACTTCTTTTATACAGGCCCGGCAGTTGGCGGGCTGTGGCGCTTTTTAAGATGCCGTCAGATTTGGCTTCGCTCTCGTGTAAGGTTACGGATCAGGATTTCAAAGCCCGCTGCGGTTGTAGTCCGGCCCGGGCCAGGGCGTGCCGCCTACGACGGCCCGGGCCTCTTCCTCGGTGCGTCGGCGGACTTCTCTGCGCCAGGGGTTGTTGAAGGACCGGCAGCCGCCGCCGGATTGTAGTTCGTGGCGGTAGAAATCCGCCAGGGGATGGTCCGGAGCCATGAGACGGCATACGTACCGGGCGCCTGTCCATTCCAGTTCCGGGCAGTTCCGGTCGCCAGCTTCGGGGTGCAGGACGGCGCCGAAGGCGCAGGTGTTGCGAATGCAGCAGTAGCCGCAGCCGACGCAGGGAAATTTTTCCTCCGGTTCTCTGATCATGGCGGTGACGCTTGGCCTTCCTGTCTTTTCGGTAACGCCGGGATTGCCGGTACGGTCCGTTTGCGCTATAAGGCTATAGATGATGAGGGGCGGAAACGTCAAGAGCTATCCGAAAAAATGGATAAATGATGCTGAAATTCTTGCGGGCGAAACTCCGCGGCGGGGCTGGCGACCTGGCCCGGGAATCCGGTGACTACTGGTCGATGAGCGACGTCAACGAGCGGGTCCGCGATCAATCCCACTGGTTCGGTGAGGGTCGCTGGGGCCGGGAACGCTGGCTGGCCTATGGTGATTTCTTTTTCGATCTGGCCTGCGGGCGCATCCGGGAGGCCGGGGGGGAAGACTGGCTCGCGGAGCTGGAGGGCAAGACGGCGCTGGAATGGGGTTGTGGGGGCGGGGCGATCACCCGGACCCTGGGCGACCGCTTCGGCTTTGTTTACGGCCTGGACATCTCCGCCGCCACCCTCCGGGAGTGCGGTAAGAGGATGGGGGAGTTTTCCGGGCGCGGGAACGCCGGAGCCGCCCGGGGATATGGCGCGGCCAACCGGCCGGCCGGCCCGAACCGGGCCGGGAATTTCCGGACCCTCCTGATTCCGGCGGCGGAACCGGAAGCCGTCTTGCGGACCATCCCGCCTGGTTCCGTCGATTTCATCGTCTCCATCGGCGTTTTCAAGCACTTTCCTTCCCGGGACTACACGGGGCGGGTCTTGCGGATCATGGCCCAGCTCCTCAAAGCGGGAGGATTTCTCTTTGTCCAGATCCGTTACTTCGACGGGGAGGAGAAATACCGCTCCAAGGATCGGGATTATGCCCGGAACGTCATCACGATGACCTCCTTCACCGGTCCGGAATTCGCCGCCCGGATCGAGGACGCGGGCCTTGTCCTCCGGCACCGGGAGCAGGACGGGGACGGGGAGGAAGAACATCATGCCTATTATCTCCTTTCCAAGGTGGAGAGGCACTTGCCGGCGGGAGTATCATGATCCATCGGGAACGCCTCCAGCTTTTGAACGACCGTCCCGCCGCCGCCCGGGCCCGCTTCGTCCTCTACTGGATGCAGGCCGCCCAGCGGGTCCGGGACAACCACGCCCTGACCTATGCCGTCCGCCGGGCCAATGAATCAGGTCTTCCCCTGGTGGTCTGTTTCGGCCTTGCCGGCGGCTTTCCCGAGGCGAACCGGCGCCATTACGCCTTCATGCTCCAGGGCCTGGCGGAGGTGGGAAGGGCACTTGCCGCCGCGGGCATCCGGTTTGTCCTGACGCGCCGCCCCCCGCCCCGGGCCGCCCTGGATCTGGCGCCCGGCGCCGCCGTGATCGTCACGGACCGGGGGTACCTGCGCGTCCAGAAGAAATGGCGGGAGACCGTAGCGCGGGACGCCCCTTGCCCGGTGATCCAGGTGGAGACGGAGGTCGTCGTCCCCGTGGAGGCGGTCTCCGCCAAAGAGGAGTATGCCGCCGCAACGCTGCGCCGGAAGCTCACGCCCCTCCTGGAGACCTATCTCCAGCCCCTGGCGGCGACGGCGCCGGACAGATCCTCGCTGGAGACGGATCTGGAGCGGGAGTTTGTCGCGGTGCCCGAACGAGGCGGCCGGCAAGATCATGATCCCCCGGGAGGGCTCCCGGAGCGGGAGGATGGATTGCCGCCCGACGCTCCGGTTGCCGGCCGGGGCCATGGGAATGCCGGCGACCCCTGGATCGAATGTCTTCTCTCCTCCCTGCCCATCGATCAGTCCGTTACGAACGTGTCCACGTTCCGGGGCGGCGAGTCCGAAGCCCGGAAACTCTTTACGGCCTTTCTCCGGGACCGCCTGCGGAACTACCGGGAGGCCCATAACGACCCGGCCGGCCCCGGGGCATCCCATCTGAGTCCCTATCTCCACTTCGGCCAGATCTCACCTTTGACCATCGCCCTGGCGGTCATAAAACAGCGCGGGGTACCTCAAGAGGAAAAAGACGCCTTCCTGGAGGAGTTGATCGTCCGGCGGGAGCTCAGCATGAATTTCGTGCACTATCGGCCCGACTACGACCGCTATGAATCCCTCCCCGCCTGGGCGCTGGCAACCCTGAGTCGTCATGCCGGGGACGAGCGCCCGTACCGGTATCACCCGGACGAGCTGGAAGATGCCCGGACCCACGATCCCTACTGGAATGCCGCCCAGCGGGAGATGGTCATCACGGGAAAGATGAGCAATTACATGCGGATGTACTGGGGGAAGAAAATCCTGGAATGGTCGGCGACGCCCCGGGAGGCCTTCCATACCGCCCTCCATCTCAACAACAGATATGCCCTGGACGGGCGTGATCCCAATAGCTTCGCCGGGGTGGCCTGGTGTTTCGGCAAGCACGACCGGCCCTGGGGAGAAAGGCCGATCTTCGGAACGGTCCGTTACATGAACGCCGCCGGTCTCCGCCGTAAGTTCGACATGAAGGCGTACCTCGATAAAATAGCTAGGCTGGAAAACCTATAAATGAATGGTCATGTTTATCCAGCACCCACGAACGATGAAAATGGCATAAGGGAGATCGCACGGATGTATTTTCATACTAAAATATCCGGATATTTGTGGGCATTTTCCGAATTCCGGAGCGCGGCACGACCATGCTGATCCGGCTGCCCACCGGTGCCGTGGAATTGACGATTCCCCGGGCCGTCCATACGCCGCCGCCTTCCAGCATCGTCCTGGCCCGCCTGATCGATGTCCGGCCCGGCGATACGGTGCTCGATCTCGGCTGCGGCTCGGGGCTCCTGGCCATTGCGGCGGCCAAGCTCGGCGCCCGGCGGGTGGTGGCCGCGGATGTGGATTCCGAGGCCCTGGCGGCGACGCGGGAAAACGCCCGGCGCCAAGGCGTGGCGGACCGCGTCGTCACGCGGGAGGGCTCCTGGCTGGAGGCGGCGACGGGGGAAGCGCCCTTCGCGGTGATCATGGCCACCCCGCCCCAGACCCCCGGTCCCCGTCCCTTCGGCCCCCGGTACGGCGGCTGGGACGGGGCGGATCACCTGGTCCACATCGCCGGCGCGGCCCGGGATCACCTGGAACGCCGCCGGGGACGGCTCTGGATGCTGGCCATCAGTCTCGCCAATCCGGAACGGCTCCGGCGGGCTTTGGCGGGGAACTACCGTGAGGTCCAGATCGTTCACAAGACGGATCGGGAGTTCAGTGCCGCGGAATACGATTCCCGGCTGCCGGGGCTGATGGACCATCTCTTGGCCCTGCGCGAGGACGGCAAGGCGGTGTTCTCCCCAACGGCCGGCGGGGGATGGGTCTTTCAGAATCTCTTTTTCCGGGCGGCCCGCCCCCGGGCGGCGACCCTACCGGCTGGCGCCGAACCGGACCCAGCGGGTCCGGCAGCGACCGCGAACCTGGCCGGCGCGAACGCACGGAAGGTGGGAGAGGAATACAGTTAGATAAATTGAATCAGGCCGCGCCGGGATTGCCCGGGCCGGGGGAGAGATTATCTTGAAATGCCCATGATGGTCTCCCTTCACAAAGAAAGTAATTTCCGAGACTTTTCCCAACCGGGCAATGTCTGGTAAGTATATTAAATATGTTCAATTAATACGGTCATCTAAGCGAGTGTTTTCAGGTGAAGCGACTTATTGTCAACGCAGATGATTTCGGCGCCGACCGGCATCGCGACGCCGGCATCGCCGCCGCGGTGGCGGCGGGGGCGGTGACGTCCGTCAGCGTCCTGGCCAACGGGCCGAGCCTGGACGACGGCCTGTCCCTCCTGCGCTCCTGGCAGCGCCGGGGAATCTCCGTGGGCCTCCATTTCAACCTGTCGGAGGGGCGGCCCCTGAAAAGGGGAGCGGCGCTCATTGCCAATGAAAACGGTGCATTCCTCGGCAAGGCGGCAACACATAACCTGCTGATGCAAAATGCAAACATGGAAATAGCGGCGGAGATCGAAGGCGAACTGGAGGCCCAGATCGCCCACCTGAAGGAACGGGGACTGCGGATCGACCATCTCGACGGCCACCAGCATGTCCATGTCTTCCCGGCCGCCGTGACGATGGTGGCCCGGGCGTCGGCGCGGCACACCATCCCCCGGATACGTGTCCCCGCCGAAGAGCTGATCGGGGAAGGACCCGGCGGATCTTACGGGCCGGCGGACGACGGCGCCTCCGGTCTCCGTAACGGCGACAACGGCCCGGAACGGCAGGCGGCGGCGGGTCCTCATGCTCCGGAGCGCCGTGGCGACAACGGACGGAGAGAACGAAACCCGATGGAAGCCGGCGCCTTCGGGCCGCCTTCAGGCCGGATAACCGGCGGCATTGAAACCCCCGCCCCCGTTTTGCTCCGGGAAGCCGCCATGTTCTCCCGGCTGGCGGCGTCGGCGCGGCCGATCCTGGCGTCGGTGGGCATGAGGGCGGCGGATCATTTCCGGGGACTTGTCCTCAAGGGCCGGCTGTCCCTTCCCCTCCTGGAGGATACGCTGAAAAATCTCCCCCCGGGGGTCACGGAGCTCATGGTCCATCCGGGGTACGCCCCCGACCGGCCTGCTCCGGGGCCGTTTGCCGCCTTTGCCACGGCGGAGCGGGAGCGGGAGCTGGCGGTCCTTCTCGCTCCGGGGTTCCGCGCCTTGTTGAAAAAATATCGGATAGAGATGATTTCCCATCTGGGGGCAAACCCATGAAACCGCCCCGGATCCTCATGCTGACCCCCAGCGCCCTGCCGGCTCCGGGAGCGGGCGGGGGATCGGCGGGGACGAGTTCGTGTTCTTCCTGCCAGCGGTAATCAGGCCGGTGAAGGGAAACCTGGCGGGGCTCCGGGTCCTGGCAGATGCGCACCGTCATTTTTTTCTTGATGTCCCACATGACCGCGTATTGACATTTAATCCCGTTTTTGTATATGTTGTGCCATTCCTTCGGCAAGCAAATGATTCCCGATGCCTTTCGCGGTCATGCCGAAACGTGGATAGGGATCTCCTGACCCTGAACCACTTGCCTCAGGAGATTCGTGACTACTACCGCAACAGCCCCAAGTGACCCCGGCGGATCCTCAGCGACCTCGCCCGGAAGAAGCAGTACCGCTCCATGCTCAGCCTCTATCAAAACGAGATAATTTCCCGGTTTCAGCCGCGCCGATTAACCTGACGGTGCCGCCGGGAAGATCATAAAAAACGGCGCGGAGTGTCGTCAATTCGCTATTGATTTCGAATATTTAACCTATGCCGGTGCTCCGGCAAAGATTTTTGTCCGGGGGAAAATGAGCCGAAAAGTCCGGTTCTGAAATTGAATGATTGAGCAGGATTTCTTGGTATGCTGACTGCCATCCGCTGATGAGACCGGAATATGGTGTGGAAAGCTTCGGGGATGGTGAAGGTCAAGAAGAAATAGGGAACGGGCAGGAGGCGGTCGAGTTGTTTTTTCAACCGGAGCCGTGTTTTGTCTCCGCCGCATTTTGGGCAATGGCGGTTGTTGCCTGAGCGGCAGGCATAGTGCACGATCCGACATTGGGGGCAATGCCGGTTTCCGCAGGACCGGTCGATTAGATGTTTTTTCCCGCATTTGTCGCACCGATAGATGGTAACGCCATAGGCTCCGGAACGGCAGTTGATGATGGCATCAATGGTCTTTTTGTGCTGGAGGGGCAAATGGGGATTTTGGGCGATGTATTCATCACCGAAAGTGCGAAAGATTTGGGTAATGGCGCTCATCATCACACCTCTCTGGAGAGAACGGCGGGCCTGTGTGATGGCAAGCAGGTGCCAGTTCTTCTTGAGGATGTGCATGAAGAAGAACTTGACGCCGGAATAACAGATGCGCATGGTAGCGGGACTCCATCCGGTAACGTTTTGTCGGTGGATGAAGTAGTTGAGCAGTTCGTCTTCCGAGATGAGATCGGGACTTTTGTCGTAATGTTCGATCAGTTGACGCATGGAGCGCAGATACGCCTCTCGCGTTCTCTCCCCCATGCCGTTGACTTGCATGGATTTATCCATTTTTGAATGCCAGTCGCTTTGGTACTACCAGTTCTTTTGCATAACGCTCTCCTTTTCAATGTGATTGACGGGTTCGGAAGGCTGTTGCTTCCTGAGTGCGTGTATAGCAAAAGACGGGTGCTTACTGTCGGCAGAGGTGGTTGGCGGGTTGGCCGATCGTATGATAAAGAGAAGATATCAAATGGAATCTGCCGCGTAGCGGCTTACTTGAACAGTGCATTGAGCGCCTGCCTCTGCGTCGAGGCGGACACCTTACCTTCGTTGGCCAGGTGTGAGAGAAAGGATTCAATATCCTTTTCCCCGAGAAGACGCGGGTGGGTCTTGCCGCCGAAGTAGTGGATATAACGAAGTATCCATTGACAATATGTCTGCTCCGTGCGATAAGCATAATGGTGATAGCGAAGGACCTCTCGAACCTGGTCCATTAACTTGAGATTTGGATTAGGGCGGAACTTCGGTTTATTTTCCATATTTGCTACCTCAATATCGTAATATGTGGAATTTGGCAAGACGATTTGTAATAAGTGGAAATCTATCTGGCCATTATTCTGTGTATCATATCCAAATATCACAATAAGTGGAAAAATATTCCATCCATATGGCCTGATATGGTGGAATATTTTCCGTCTATTACACTGTTATCTGAGGGAATAATATGGGTGCGGCTTCAAAAATCCAGGCCAAACTAACTGATAAAGAGCTAATCAGTCTCTTTGTCGGATACTTAGCCCAAAACGGTAGACCCGGGATCAAAGTCACCGCTTGTCCTGATGAAAAGAACAGACGATCCCCTGATATCGATGCTATCGCCGGGCCTTATGCTATAGAGCATAGCAGTGTTGACACTGTCCCTAATCAGCGAAGAAACTCCGCATGGTTTGTACAAGTTGTAAAACCACTTGAAGACGAATTCGACTCTAATCTGCCGTTCAGACTCACCTTGACCTTTCCTTTTGAGGCAATCCAATCTGGTCAAGATTGGTCCGAGATTACAGATTCTCTGCGGGTTTGGCTATTGAATGAAGCCCCGCAGCTCACGACGGGTATGCATAACGTCCGGGGCGTGACCGTAATCCCATTTGAAATTCACGTCACGAAAAAAGAGAGCAATCGTAATGGATTGTTCTTTGGTCGTTTTGCACCTAATGACCAAACATTTCCCGATAGATTGAGAGAGAAGCTTGCTCAAAAGACAGATAAACTCTCCCGCTATAAAAATAAATGTAAGTCCACAATACTTCTTGTGGAGTCTGACGATATCGCATTAATGAATGATGGGATTATGTGGGATGGATTGAGGTCAGCTTATCCAGATGGGATGCCGCAAGGGGTGGATGAAATTTGGTTTGCAGATACTTCAATTCCTGAAGAAATTGTTTTTAAAGATATGACTAAAGCTGTCGCCAGATAACCAAAAAATCCAGCCGATCGCTACGCTCCGGCTGATTCATTCGTTGGGTTTCATAATTTGCACGGTTTCGTGTTAACTGGCGCATCGTCGGTGGGGGACCTGTATAATGAATACTTTCATAAGTTACGCATCCGACATCAAGAGAACTGCTGGGCACATTAAGATATACCTTGACCGGTATGGATTTAACTGTTTCTTAGCGCATGAAGATATTCTACCTCAAACAAAATGGCCTAAGGAAATCCTGAAGGCTCTTAAACAATGCGATCTATTTCTGCCCTTACTTACCACAGGGTTCACAGAATCATTTTTTTGCCAGCAGGAAACTGGTTTCGCATATTGCAGGGACGTTGAGATACTGCCTGTAATGATATCTAAGGCTCCTATGGGAATGATAGCCGACTTGCAGGCCGTTAAGTTCAATAAAGAGGAATTTGAATCCTCCTGCTGGAAAATAGTAGTTCATGTTGGTAAAAGAAAAAAACTTTCAGAACCAGTACTTGATAAATTGATTGATTGGTTCGGCAATAGCAGCACATATAAGGATGCTACGGAAAATGCGAAAAAAATCCTAAATGAATTTGATTTTAGTGAAGAGCAAGTCGAAGATATTCGAAAGCATATAAAGACAAATTCTCAAATTTACGAGACGAAAGAAGCAAGAGATAGCATTTTCAAGTTCATGGATAAATACAGCCAGCACGTTGATAAAAAATTTAGAGAGTGGTACGACTCAAAGAACGCATCTAGAATGTGGATGAGGTATTAGAACGTCAGCTATTAAAATCGAAGGGGAGATAAAAAACCCAACAAAAGCAATACAGCCGATCGTTAACGCTCCGGCTGATTTTTTCGTTAGGACGGACCGCTTCGCGCTCCGTCCTAACGCAGCCGGCAATCAGGGATTGCGTTCCAGGCATCGCGCTTCGCGCTCCGCCTAACAACGCAATCAAGCCGCCGTTTGCCGTCGAAAATAACTTTTCTCCGGCAAAACTTACGGCTTATTGCCGGCTGCGTTATGCAAAAGGTGAAAACCCATGAATGAGGAACCTTTCTCAAAGAGACATGGATTCCGTCGGGTGGCAGAGGTGGAGATCACGGTTCGCCATGATGCTCCCTACGACCTACGCGGAGTCCTTGTTGAGCTTGCGTACAGATGCGGGTTCGGACCCAAATCACTTCGATCCCTGGTCTGCCGTGTTTTGCTCACACGACCAGATTCAAACAACTGGTCGGAATATCCGAATATAGATGAGGAGGTGAGGGGTCTTCTTGATAACTGCGATTGGTACCGCGTCTACGATGTCGCGGAAGCGCTATACCAAAGAATGGCTGAGACCCCTTTCTCTTACGACGCGGAGATGTTCCAGTCAGAGCTCAATGAACACTTTGTTGAGAACGGGATAGGTTGGCAGCTTGCAAACGGTCGAATGGAGGTGCGGGGCCCGGAGGCTCTTCAGGAAGCGGTCCAAACAGCGAAGTCAACGCTGGAATTATATGGACACACGACAGCCCAAAGAGAGCTCCATGAGGCACTAATCGATCTCTCACGCCGCCCGGAGCCCGACGTTTCCGGCGCAGTACAACATTCCATGGCCGCCCTGGAATGCGTAGCACGAGAAGTCGTCGGAGATCCCAGAGCAACACTCGGGGAGATCATCAAGCGGGAATCCGGCTTGATCCCGAAGCCTCTCGATGAAGCAGTGGCAAAGGCATGGGGTTATGCTTCCGAGCATGCAAGGCATATCCGGGAAGGGCGGGCCTCGTCGTATGAGGAAGCGGAGTTGGTTGTAGGAATCAGCGCTTCGGTGAGCACGTATCTGGTCAAGAAGCGCAATGCATAACACTTCACTTCACTTGACCGCGAATCCGCTGCGGTTTTTGAAAAGTAGGCCGAGTGGCGCGGCAAGTGAGTTCAACCGTTAGGACGGACCGCTTCGCGCTCCGTCCTAACGCAGCCGGCAATCAGGGATTGCGTTCCAGGCATCGCGCTTCGCGCTCCGCCTAACAACGCAATCAAGCCGCCGTTTGCCGTCGAAAATAACTTTTCTCCGGCAAAA
>JAKQIZ010000165.1 GCA_029561465.1 Deltaproteobacteria bacterium
CACCTTACGCAGCCCTGGTTTCGTCCCCGAAGGCAAAGGTGAAAACCCCCTCCTCGCCTACATCCAGATGAACCCGGGCCGGCATGCCCCCCTCGCTCATGTGGGTGAGGATCGTCTGAGACAGGCGGGGAAGGACGTTGCCGTTGAGGATGTATTCGATGTTCCGGGCCCCCGTCTCCACCTCCGTGCAGCGGGCGGTGATGGCATCGACCACCGCCGGGGCATAGGTCATGGCCATCTTGTTGTTCTCCATGAGGCTCTTCTGGATCTTCTTCAGCTTCAACTCCACGATGAGGCGCATCGCCTCGGCGTTGAGGCTGTAGAAGGGGATGACGGTCATCCGGGCGAGGAGGGCCGGCTTGAAGTGGGAAGAGAGGATCGGCCGGACCGCCCCGGCGACCACCTCCGCCGTCGGGACATCCCCTCCCGCCGTCATCTCCTGGATCACGTCGGAGGCGAGGTTGCTGGTGAGGATCATGATGGTGTTCCGGAAGTTGATCTCCTTCCCCTCGCCGTCGTTGGCGATGCCCTTGTCGAAGATCTGGTAGAAGAGGTTCATCACGTCGAGGTGGGCCTTTTCCGACTCGTCGAGGAGGACGACGGAATAGGGACGCTGGCGGACCGCCTCGGTGAGCATTCCCCCTTCGCCATAGCCCACGTAGCCCGGGGGGGAGCCGATAAGGCGGCTCACCGTGTGACTTTCCTGGAATTCGCTCATGTTGATGGTGACCACGTTCTTCTCGCTGCCGAAGAGGAGATCGGCCAGGGCGAGCCCCGTTTCCGTCTTCCCTGTGCCGCTGGGACCGGCGAAGAGAAACACGCCCAAAGGCTGGGTGGGGCTCTTGATGCCCGACTTGGCGGCCCGGATCACCTCGGCCAGGGCGTTCATCGCCGCATCCTGCCCTTTGATCCGCTCCCGGAGGCGGTCATCCAGGTGGATGATCGTTTCCGCCTCGTCCTTGAGCATCTTTCCCAGGGGGATGCCCGTCCAGTCGGAGACGACCTGGGCCACGGCGTCGGGATCCACCTCGATCTGGATGAGGGGTTCGGCGCCCTGGATCCCCCGGAGGGTCTGATCGGCCTCCTCCAGTTGTTTTTTAACCTCTTCTTTCTTCTCCCGGTCTTCCGGGGCCAGGGAGTTGAGTTCCTCACGGATAGTGATCACCTGGTGAGCCGCTTCCTTTTCCTTCAGCCATCTTTCCCGGAGCTGATCCCCTTCGTCGTTGGTAATTTTACGTTTCTCCACGACTTCGGCATACTTATCCTCGTCGATTGCGGCCCCGTTGGCCCGGTCCCGGTCCATGGCCTTAATCTCCCGGACATAGGCCTGGACGGCCCGCTCCTTGGCTTCCAGGACGGCAGGTTTGCCCGTGAGGTTCACCTTGACCCGGGCGCAACTGGTATCCATAAGATCAATAGCCTTGTCAGGGAGGAAGCGGCCGGTGATGTAACGATGGGAAAACTCCGCGGCGGCCTCGACGGCATCATCGCGGACTACTACCTTGTGGGCTTTTTCATAATTGGCCTTGAGCCCCCGGAGCATGAGGATCGTCGTTTCCACATCGGGCTCGTCGAGTTTGACGAGCTGGAACCGCCGGGCCAGGGCGGGGTCTTTTTCAAAATATTTTTTATATTCGCTCCAGGTAGTGGCGGCGATGGTCCGCAGCTCCCCCCGGGCCAGAGCCGGCTTGAGGAGGTTGGCCGCGTCGCCTCCTCCCGCGGAACCGCCTGCGCCGATCAAGGTATGTGCCTCGTCGATGAAGAGGATGATGGGTTTTTCCGAGGCTTTGATCTCATTGATCACCCCTTTGAGGCGGTTTTCGAACTCTCCCTTCATTCCCGCCCCCGCTTCGAGGGCCCCCATGTCCAGTCCCAGCAGGGTTACGCCCTTAAGCATGTCGGGCACGTCATCTTCCACGATGCGCAGGGCCATGCCTTCTACGACGGCCGTTTTTCCGACGCCGGGCTCGCCGACGCAGATGGGGTTGTTCTTCCGCCGCCGGGCGAGGATGTCGATCATCTGGCGGATCTCGTTGTCCCGTCCGAAGACGGGGTCGATGTCGCCCTCGGCGGCCCGCTTAGTGAAGTCCATACAGAAGCGGCTGGTGAAGGAACCGTCGCCGCGGATGGCGGCGGTCTCGCCGGTGGCGACGGCCTCCCTCGCCCCCTTCTCCGCCTCGATGGAAGAACCCGTTAGACTCCAGAAATCTCTCAGGAGGACCTCCCGGCTGATCGGTTTGAGGAGATCCGCATAACGTCCGGCGGCAAATAGGGCCGGTTTGGCCAGAAAGGCGAGCAGCAGGGAACCGGAACGGATCTTCCGGTCCCCCAGATCGATGGATGAAATGAGCCAGCCGTCCTGGATCAAATCCAGCAGATGGGGTGAAAAGACCGGTTTGGCTGCATTGCCCGTCCGGTAATCCTCAAGGGACTGCTCCAGGGCCTTCTGAAGCCTCCCGACCTCCAGGCCTAATTTCTGCAGCAGCAGCGGCCAGTCGGACCGGGGCTCCTCGAGAAACTTGGCGATGAAATGCTCGACGGTGATCTCGTAATGAGTCCTGGATACGCACAGTCCGGCGGCATTCTGCAGGGCGTTGGTGCAAAAGGCATTCAGGTGAAGCAAGAGAGATTTGATGTCAACGGCTACCATTTTTTATCCTCCCATTTATTTTGGCATTGATCAGTGCGGGGTTGAACCGGCAAAGAGGGCGCGGCAGTTACCGGGGATCTCTTCCCCCGAAAAGACCCAGGTGTTGCATCCGAGCATGGTCTGTAAACCGACTTCGGCGGTTATGGCCTCCGGTGCTTCCATCCGTACCTCCACATCCCACTCCAGTGGTT
>JAKQIZ010000031.1 GCA_029561465.1 Deltaproteobacteria bacterium
AATGATGGTCATGACCCCCCAGGATCCCAAGCGCTTCACCGAGAGGTGTTCCTACATCACCACCCCCGGCTGGCTGGAAGGCGGCGATTCCCGCGCCAAGTCCGGTCTGCCCCTGGGAGCCGGCCCCTACAAGATCATCACAAACATGGCCGTTATGGATTTCGAACCAGAATCCAAGCGGATGCGGATCATTGCGATCAATCCCGGCTATTCCGAGAAGGACGTGCAGGACAACTGCGGCTTCGAGCTCCTCAAGGCCCCGAAGATCGTGGAGAACCTTCCCCCGACGGAAGAAGAGCTGAGTATCCTCCGCGACCAGATTGACCCCTATCGCTACGTGATCGGGCGCTAAACACCGATTCGACCACCGCCGGCGGGTTATACCCCGGCTCGACGGTGAGGGAGAAGATGGACTCCGGGCTTGCCCGGCCGGAAATCTTCGCTCGCTCCAGGCTGAAAAAACAAAGGCCGCCGCCCCATCCGGGACGGCGGCCTTGTTCTTCTTCACCCTGCTTTTTACGGTGGACCGTCATCAATGTTTTACTTGAGCAGTATTTTGACCCCTTCGTTGTCCTTCACCAGTTTGTCCCCCACGGAGGTCCCGCAGTAAACGCAGGTGTAGTCGTATTTTTCTCCTTCGGACAAGACCAGGAGCAGCCGCTTGCGGACGGGTACGGACCGCCGGCAACGGGGGCAGAAAAGCTCCGTGGCGTCGAAGTCCTTGTATTGCTGTCGTCTCATCTTTTACACCTCACCTGGTAAAATAGTCTGTCCTCAGACTGGGATTATCTAATAATATCAAGCAACATTGAATAATATCGACATCTCCCGTAAAAGTCCTTTCATCCCTCCGCCATGAAAAGGCTTTTTATTCCTCCCCCCTTCACTCCTCCTCCGGGATCAACCGGGCGTTCTCCAGCCATACGGCAGCCTCGCTGTCGCTGGGGGCCCGGTAATCCCCCCGGGGGGACAGGGAGCCCCCGGACCCCACCTTCGGGCCGTTGGGGATGCAGGAGCGCTTGAACTGGCTCGTCTTGAAGAAGCGGTACAGATAAACCTCCAGCCAGCCCTTGATCTCCCCGATGGCGTACTGGCGCCTCTTATCCTCCGGGATGCCCGGCCAACTTCCGCGCCCGGCGTCCCGCCAGGTGCAGTAGGCCATGAAGGCGATCTTCGTCGGCAGATAACCGAAGCGGGTGACGTAGAAATTATTGAAGTCCTGGAGCTCGTACGGGCCGATGACCGCCTCGGTCTTTTGCGCCGGCTGCGTCCCCGCCGTGCCGGGAATGAGTTCCGGGCTGATCTCCGTGTCGAGGATGTCGATGAGCACCGCCGACGTCTCCGGCGAAAACACCACCGTGTCGGCCACCCAGCGGATCAGATGCTGGATCAGGGTCTTGGGGACGCTGGCGTTGACGTTGTAGTGGGACATGTGATCGCCGACGCCGTAGGTGCACCACCCCAGGGCCAGCTCGCTCAGATCGCCCGTGCCCAATACCAGGGCCCGGCGCATGTTGGCCAGCCGGAAGAGGTGGGAGGTCCGCTCCCCCGCCTGGATGTTTTCAAAGGTGATATCGTAAACCGGCTCTCCCTTCACGAAAGGGTGCCGAACATCCTCGAGCATCTGGAGGCAGCTCGGGCGGATGTCCAGCTCGTTGGCCTCCACCCCCAGGACCTTCATCAGCCGGAGGGAATTGGTGTAGGTCTTGTCCGTGGTGGCGAAGCCCGGCATGGTGTAGGCCTTGATGTTGCTCCGGGGCAGCTTGAGGAGATCCATGGTCCGGGCCGCTACGATGAGGGCGTGGGTGGAATCCAGGCCGCCGGAGATACCGATGACCACGTTGCCGATCCCCGCCGCCTGGAGCCGCTTGGCCAGGCCCTGGACCTGGATGTTGTAGGCCTCGTAACATCGCTGGTCGCGCTTGCCGGGGTCGGCGGGGATGTAAGGGAATCGGGGGTATTCCCGGGCCAGAAGAATTCGCATGCCTCGGGGGACGTCGAGATCGAAACCGACCCGCCGGAAAGCCCGCACCCGGTCGCGGTGGGTCCGGGCGTTCTGGCTGAAGCTCGTGAGACGCATCCGGTCCTGGGCCAGACGGTCCAGATCGACGTCGGCGTAGATGATCTGCGCCTCCGGGGCGAAGCGGGCCGATTCCGCCAGGAGATTGCCGTTTTCGTGAATCATGGCGTGGCCGTCCCAGGCCAGATCCGTCGTCGATTCCCCCGGCCCCGCCGCCGCGTATAGATAGGCGGCGACGCAACGGGCCGACTGGTTGGCCGCCAGGCTCCGGCGGTAGTCCGATTTGCCGATGGTGATGTTCGACGCCGAGAGGTTGCCGATGAGTGTCGCCCCGGCCAGGGCGGCGAAACTGGAAGGCGGGATGGGGACCCAGACATCCTCGCAGAGCTCGAGGTAGAAGCGGCAGTGGGGGATGTTACGTGCCGTGAAGATCAGATCCGCCCCAAAGGGGACGCCTTCCTGACCGCAGAGGTCGATGGCCGTGACGATCGCCTCCTCCGCGGGGGTGAACTGGCGGCGCTCATAGAATTCCCGGTAGTTGGGCAGGTAGGACTTGACGGCGACGCCGAGGATCCGGCCCCGGTGGATGGCGATGCCGCAGTTGAAGAGGCGGTCTTCCACCTGCAAGGGGGCGCCGACGACGATCACCGGCCGGAGCCGCCGGGAGGCGGCGATTATTTTCCCCAGCCCGTCCCGGACGGCCAGCAGCAGGGCCTCCTGATGGAAGAGGTCCTCGTTGGAATAGGCCGAGATCCCCAGCTCCGGGAAGAGGGCGAAGACGGCGTGATTGGCCGCCGCCCGCCGGGCCAGCTTTATCGTCGCCCGGACGTTGAAATCCACATCGGCCACCTTCACCTCCGGGATGCAAACGGCAGTGCGGATAAAGCCGTGGGCGTAGATGTTGAAGAAGTCATTCCCCTTCGTTTTTTCCGTCATTTTCCCTCCACATAGGCATAGGCGCTGTGATTGTGGATGCTCTCGTAGTTCTCCGCCTCCACGGTGTAGGAGGGGAAGTTGTCGTGTTCCTTCAGGCGGGCGGCGACGTTCCGGACCACGTCCTCGACGAACATGGGATTTTCGTAAGCCCGCTCCGTGACGAATTTCTCGTCGGGGCGCTTGAGGAGGGAATAGACCTCACCGCTGGCCGAATCCTCCACGATGCGGATGAGATCCTCGATCCAGAAGAACTTCCGGAACCGTACCTTGACGGTGACGATGCTGCGCTGGTTGTGGGCGCCCCGTTCGCTGATCTCCTTGGAGCAGGGGCACAGCGTCGTCACGGGAACGATGACGCCCACCTGGAAGTCCGTCCCCCGGTCGTTCAGGGAGCCGCAGAAGAGGCATTTGTATTCCATGAGGCTCTTGGCCTTCGTCATCGGCGCCGTCTTCTCGATGAAATAGGGGAAGAAGATCTCCATGTGGGCCGATTCGGCCCGGAGCTTCTCCCGCACCTTCTCCAGGATCACATGGAAGGTTTTGATGTTGATCTGCCCCCGGAATTCATTGAGAATTTCCACGAAGCGGCTCATGTGGGTCCCTTTGAAATGGTGGGGCAGATTGACGTACATGTTGATCGTGGCGTTCACCGGTTGGGTGCCGGAGGCCCGGTCCAGGACGATGATCGGGTATTTGATCCCCTTGACGCCCACCTTGGTGATCTCGATCTTCCGGTGATCCCGGCGGTTCTGGACGTCGATCATGGCCGGTACGCCACCCGGGCGTTGTCGGATTCCCAGACCGT
>JAKQIZ010000003.1 GCA_029561465.1 Deltaproteobacteria bacterium
TCCGCGGCATCCGCCGGGAAAGGGGCGCCTGATCATGCCTGATTATTCACCCCTCCGGATCGACGCCGAAGCCTCTCTGTCCGAGGGTTGCGCGGATTTCCTCACCCGGCTCGCCGTCAGGCTGGGGGCGCCACCGGAAGCTGCGGCCACGGCCGGGGAGGCGGGACGGGCCTGCCTACTCGCCCTGGCGGCAGGCCATGTCTGCACGGATGTGGAGGTTATCGCCGCAAGCCTGAAGACACCGGCAGCCCGAATCAGAGAGTTGATACTAAATTCCCGGGTCGCAGCCCCTGACGATTCGGGAGAGATACTGCCACTCATCATCGACGGGCGGGGGCGCATCTACCTTTACCGCTACTTCGCCTATGAGCGGCGTTTGGCCGCCGCCATCACTGACCGCCTCACCGCCGGCCAGTCGCTGTCTCCCTCCGGAGACGATCAGCAATTCCTCGCAGCCCGTTTCGCCGCCAACGCGGCCCGGCTCTCCGGGCGCCCCGATCGGCAGCGGCTGGCCGTAGCCCATGCCCTGGTCAACCCCCTGACGATCATCAGCGGCGGCCCCGGCACCGGCAAGACAACCATAGTGACCACGCTGATCGCGGCCCTGGCCATGCGTGAGCCGCCACCGCGCATCGCCCTGGCGGCGCCCACCGGCAAGGCGGCGGCCAGGATGGAGGCGGCCCTGGGCGGGATGATGGAAAAAATTGATCCGGCCTTGGCATCCCGTCTGCCCAAACGGGCGAGCACGATCCACATGCTGCTGGGGGCCCGGCCGGAAAGTGGTGAATTCCGCCATCACCGTCATAATCCGCTCCCCTGCGACGTGCTGATCGTCGATGAAGCCTCCATGCTCGATTTGTCTCTCGCCGCCCGGCTCTTCGACGCCCTGTCGGCAGATTGCCGGATCGTGATGCTCGGAGACAGGGATCAACTCTCGGCGGTGGAGGCCGGTGCGGTTTTCGCCGAATTGGCGGGAGAAGCTACCGGCGGGGATTCCCCGGATGCACCGCCGGAACGGGAAGGCAAACCCGGATTTTCCGCGTCGTCCGCTCCCGGAGCAAGACGTCCGGGATTACCAGACTGCGTGGTCAGGCTCCGGGAAAACTACCGGTTCGATGCCGCATCGCCGATCGGCAAGATGGCCGCCCTGGTGGTCGGCGGCGATGCCGGCCGGCTCACCGCCTGGCTCCGGGAACTCGATGATGAAGCCCTGAAATGGTACCCGGTGGGAGATGAGCTGCCGGCAAGGATCATCGACACCCTGGCGGCGGGCTTCAATGCCTATGCGGCGTCCGTGTCCCGGGGGGACCCCGGCGGCGCGCTGCTGGCCTATGAAAACTTCTGCGTCCTTTGCGTCCTCCGCCGGGGCAAACGGGGGGTGGCCGGGCTCAACGAAGCGATCACCCGATGGCTGCGCCCACGACTCTCAGGCGCCCCCGGCTACGATTCCCCCTGGTATCATGGACGCCCCGTGATGGTCACGGAAAACGACTATGCGCTGGGGGTGTTCAACGGCGATATCGGAATAACTCTCCTTGGCAAGGACGGTCGTCTTGAGGTATGGTTTAGCGACCGGGAAGGAAAAATCCGTTCCGTACCGCCGCCATCGCTGCCGGCACATCAGACGGCGTTCGCCGTCACCGTTCACAAGGCGCAGGGTTCGGAATTCGAAAACATGGCCCTCGTCCTGCCGGAGACGGATTTGCCTGTCCTGACCCGGGAACTGATCTATACCGCCGTGACCCGGGTAAAACGACGTCTGGCCGTATACGGCAGTTTGGAGATCCTGCGGGCCGCCGTATCCCGCCCCACCGTCCGGCGTAGCGGCCTGGCGGAAAGGCTCGCCGCAACCACCGGCCGACGCTCGTGAGCCGGGAAAAGCGAAGGGAGAAATATGGAACCTGACCCAACCAATCTGCTGGCCTTCTTTATCGGGATCGGCATCAGTGCCGCCTGCGGATTCCGGCTCTTTCTCCCCTTTTTCGGCTTGAGCATCGCCGCCATAAACGGCTGGCTCAACCTCTCGCCGGGTTTCCAGTGGATCGGCACCTGGCCGGCCCTGATCGCCTTCGCCACGGCGACGGTTTTTGAAATCGGGGCCTACTACATCCCCTGGCTGGACAATCTCCTCGATACTGTCGCCACCCCTGCCGCCGTCATCGCCGGCACCATTGCCACCGTATCCGTCGCCGGCGATCTGCCTCCCTTCATCAAGTGGTCCCTGGCCCTAATCGCCGGCGGCAGCGTCGCCGGGGTCGTCCAGACCGGCACCGCGGTCCTCCGGGGGGCCTCCACCATGGCCACCGGCGGCACGGCCAATTTCCTGCTTACCACGGCGGAGATCTTCGGCTCCGCCTTCTTCACCCTGCTGGCTGTCGCCATCCCGGTCCTGGCCTTGATCGCCGCTCTGACCCTGATGATCTGGCTCGTCTGGCGGCGCCTCCACCCGCGCCAAAGTAAAAATAATATTTGATTTTTCAACTTTTACATTTTTTTTACAATCTTACCGATTGACACCGGCGGGCGTTTACTTGTAGTCGCCTTTTCCATGAGACGAACCGTTTTCGATACTCCTATACTGAAGCACGTCCTATACCTTATGGCCGTCTTTTACATGTGGATCTTTCGCTGGAAAAAGGAAGGCAGCGTTCCCTATGCGCCGAAGTTCGTCATGATCGCCGCACCCCATACCTCCAACTGGGATCTGCCCATGACGCTCATTCTCTCCCTGGCCTTCCGGATGAAGGTCTTCTGGCTGGGGAAACACACGATCTTCCGCCCCCCCTTTGGCGGGCTGTTCAAGTGGCTGGGAGGCATCCCCGTGGATCGGCGGCAGGCCAACAACCTGGTAACGCAATGCATCCAGACCTTCCGGCAGAGTGACCGCCTCATCATGATCATCCCCCCGGAAGGAACGCGTTCCAAGGTGCGTTACTGGAAGACAGGATTCTACTACATAGCCCACGGCGCCGGCGTCCCCATCTCCCTGGGGTATGTGGACTACAAGCGCAAGGCCGGCGGCATGGGACCTACCGTGACCACAACGGGAGACATCGAAGCGGACATGATGCAGATCCGCTCCTTCTACGCCGGGGTGACGGGCAAAAATCCCCACCAGTGGGCGGAACAGGCCATCGGTGTCACCCGAAAATGAGATGCGGCAGCGGAAAAATAAGGCCCTTAACCTTTAGCTCTTGCGGCTGGTTTTGGTTCTGAAAGAGTATGTGGACCGGGGGGGGGTAATTGGGGCAGAAATCGGGGAAGGGCTTCCATGAATATCCCCATCCGTCATTTCAGGCCCCCGGTTTTTTGTAGGGGAAATGATCATGGCCGGCCGGATGATCTATATATTTCTGCTTTCGGGGAGTAATCTTGCGTCAGTATCCTTTCCAGATCCGTTTCCAGGGATTCCCGATCAACATATAGCAGCGCCTGCCAACCCTTTTGCCTTGCCCGGTCGACGTGCCCCTGATGATCGTCGATGAAGAGCAGTCTCCCCGGTTCGGTCCGCAATAGGGCGGCGACGTCGTCAAAAAGCGAAATATCCCGCTTGCCTTTACCGAGATGGAAACTGTTGAAGACATGATCGAACTGCCTGAAAATGTCATAGCGTTCATCGAGTTTATCGAGCATGTCCGTCTGATCGCTGAGAATGCCTACCGTCAAGCCTTTTCCCTTCAGGCTCCGAACTAGGTCCTGGATCCAGCCCCGGATGATGAAATGGGGGTAGATATAATCCCACAGCGAAACATCCGGACCATCGAGGCCGGTGCTCCTTTTCACTTCCCTCCAGAAATCGGCTTCCGTGGCCTTCCCGAGGACATAGCCGCTGGCATAGGTGGCGTCGAATGCCGCCTGGATGAATTCCCGCTCCGCCATGCCATGCTTCCTGGCGATTTCGGAGAGACCTTTTTTGAATCCTTCCTCGGCGATTACCCCGCCGAAATCGAACATGACGGCCTGAATCCCACCGTTGCCCCGCATATGTATGTCCATGGAGAATCCTCGCTGAATTTCTTGCCGGCGCCGATAGCCCCGTTCCAGCGCGCCACCAGATCGGTCATCGCAACGGTAACATAACCGATTTCATTACGATTGCAAGTAAAAATTCGCGGAAAAGAGGGAAAGAATTTGCCAAGATCATCTTTACTTGGGCTTGTCAATGGGAGCGATGTAAAAAGAAAGCCCCCGTCCAACTCAATGGAGGGAGGCTTTCGGAAATCTCGCCGATGCAGAGCGGTTACTTCACATGGATCGGCGTGCAGGTGGGATCAATCCAACCCTTCCACAATTTTTTAGTCTCTTTTGCCTTTTTCATGATCGTTTTCTCCTCTCTCGATAAATTTTTTGTTCCGGCGGTTGCCTTTCTTTTCTTCTCTCGCCTGTAGAATAGTTCTATCCGTAATTTTTAACAATCAGCGGCGAGCTGATTATCAAATGGGAATTAGAATGGATATGGTGTAAAATAACGCATCTTCATTCTATCGGCATTTGTCTTATGGAAGGCGACAAGATAAAGTCAGGAGAGGCAATCATGGATTACGAAGAGATTCAGGTTCAATTTTACAGCGGATATAAGGCCATTGTCCGCCCGATGGCTTTTGAATATCAGGGACGGCGCCAGGAGGTGGAGGAGATATTGGATCGCTGGTATGAAGGCGGCGTCGATGCCCGCCGCCCGGAAATCAACTATTTCAAGGTCAGGACTTCAGAGGGGGGGATTTTTCTGCTGCGATACCATTCGGTCACCGACACCTGGTCCGCCTGCCTTCGAGTTTAAAGAAAACTAGAAAAACGAGGCGAAATCACTTGATCCATATATTTATCTGGAGGTATTTGATTTTTATTTGCGAAAAATAAGAACTTGCTGACCCATAAAGCGTGAAAGAAGACATGATTTTCCGGCGCCAATTTCTTATCCAAAAGAAAGTCTTGGAACTCCGTAAGAACGTCGGTATTTTTTGCATTGGACAAATACACCATAAATTACCCGCCGGCCTTTTAGTCTTTATTACCACAAAATACTCTACGCTAAGATTTTATAAACGGATAATTTCCGCCAGGGGATGATGCAATCCCTTAAAAAAACCATTTTACTATGCCATCCTATCCCATCGACCATATCCTGCCGGAGGTGAAAGCAGCCGTCCGGGCCAATTCGGCGGTGATCATCCAGGCCCCGCCCGGGGCGGGGAAGACGACCCGGGTGCCACTGGCGCTTCT
>JAKQIZ010000036.1 GCA_029561465.1 Deltaproteobacteria bacterium
AACGGGAGCTGAAGGTCCGGGAGCAGGCGATTGCCGAACGGGAGGAAGAGCTGGCGGAGCTGCGGAAGCGGGCCGCCGCCTTCCCGAAAGAGCTGGAAACGGCGGTGAATCGGGCCGTCAAGGAGGTAACCGACCGGTTGACCCTGGAAGCGAAGAGCCGGGAGGAAATACACAAGAAAGAATACGAAGGGGAACGGAATGTCTTGAAGACCCGGATCGAGGCCCTGGAAAGAACGGGCAAGGAGCAGGCGGAATATATCGCAAAAATAACCCAGCAGTTGGAGACGGCCTACCAGAAGGTCCAGGACATCGCCGTGAAGACCGTGGAGGGGGCCTCGGACGCAAAGTCCCTGGCCAACCTTCAACAGTTCCTGGGCGATCAGATGCGCAAGGGCGGGACGGAAAAATAAGGGCAACGAATACGAGGACTTTAGAAATAGGATCATCGCATTGACGGGCATCCCCGATAACTGACGACACATTCACGTTAAACATAACCAAATTTTATTTTTTGATTTTTTTAACTATTTACAGAAAGCTATGCGGACATAAAGATGCAACAACGCTTTAACAGCCATGTCCCGTTTTATCACAAAAATGAAAATGGGCATATTGAGGAGTTTTTCACATAAACAGGGAGGCGAAGACAATGGGATTTTATGAATTGCAGGATATCGCCGGCCGGGAAATCGTCCCGGGGTTCACCGCCCGGTTCGTTCATTCCGAGCGCATGACTTTTTCCTACTGGGAGGTCAAGGCCGGGGCGGTTCTCCCGGAACACAGCCACCCCCACGAGCAGGTGGCCAACCTCCTTACCGGCAAGTTCGAAATGACGATTGCCGGCGAGACCCGCATTCTCGCGTCGGGCATGGTGGCGGTGATCCCCCCGGAGGCCAAGCACAGCGGCCGGGCCCTGGCGGATTGCTACATCTTGGATGTGTTCTATCCGATCCGCGATGACTACCGCTGAAATGGCAGCTGAAAATGAGGACCGCGGCTGGGCTGGAGAAGGAGGGATAAAAGATGGATTTGATATTTGAGAAGAGTCGTCCCGGACGACAGGGTTGTGCCATTCCCGCCGGGGACGTACCCGCCGTAAATCCGCGGGAGGTCATTCCTCCGTCCCTGCTCCGGGACGAGCTGCCCCTGCCGGAGGTCGCCGAGGTGGATCTGATCCGCCACTATACGGCCCTCTCAAGGCGCAACTTCGGCGTCGATGTGGGTTTCTACCCCCTAGGCTCCTGCACGATGAAATACAACCCCAAGATCAACGAGGACGTGGCCAAGTTCCCCGGCTTCACCGGCCTGCATCCTTACGCCCCCGTCGCCTTTTCCCAGGGCAGCCTCCAACTCATGTATGAATTGAGACAATATCTGAGCGAGATCTTCGGGATGGCGGATTTCACCCTCCAGCCCGCCGCCGGCGCCCACGGGGAGCTTACCGGCATCATGATCTTTAAAAAATACTTCGAGAAGACGGGGGAGAAAAGGACGAAAATCCTCATCCCCGATGCCGCCCACGGCACCAATCCCGCCTCGGGGGCCCTCTGCGGCTACCGGACCTTGACGGTACGCTCCAATGCCGACGGCGGCGTGGACATCGATCATCTCGCCTCCCTCATGTCCGATGATACGGCTGGCCTCATGCTGACCAATCCCAACACCCTGGGGCTTTTCGAGCGGAACATAGAGAAAGTATCCGATATCATTCACAATAAAGGCGGGCTCCTCTATGGTGACGGCGCCAACGCCAACGCCTTCCTCGGCAAGGTCCGCCCCGGAGATCTGGGCTTCGACGTCATTCAGTTGAATCTGCACAAGACATTTTCCACCCCTCACGGCTGCGGTGGTCCGGGGAGCGGTCCCGTGGGTGTGGGTAAAAAACTCGTGGATTTCCTGACTATTCCCCGGGTGATCAAGACCGATGAAGGCTTTGCCTGGTCCTCCGAATACCCCGACGCCATCGGCCGGGTCCGGACCTTCTTCGGCAACTTCAACGTCATGGTCAAGGCCTATGCCTATATCCGCACCCTGGGGCCGGCGGGGCTGAAGCGGGCCGCTGAAATCGCCGTCCTGAACGCCAATTACATCAAGGCGCGCCTGCAACCCTATTACGATCTTTCTTTCGACCGGCCCTGCATGCACGAGTGCGTATTTTCCGGCACCCGCCAGGTCAGGGAAAGCGGGGTCCATACCTCGGATATCGCCAAGCGCCTCCTTGACTACGGCTACCACCCCCCGACGATCTACTTCCCCCTCATTGCCCCCGAGGCAATTATGATCGAGCCCAACGAAACGGAAAGCATCGAAATCCTGGACGCCTTCTGCGACGCCATGATCCAAATCGCCTCCGAGGCGCGGGAAACCCCCAAAGTAGTTAAAAGCGCCCCCCTGACCACCCCCGTGAAGCGCCTCGACGAGGTGAAGGCGGCCCGGGAACCGAATGTTTGCTGGAAAGGGTAAACCTCATGAAAGCTCATAGTTCGCATAGCATGATTACTTCATAGGTCACGTTATACCGGAACTGGCCACTAAATTCTCCAAGCTCATTTGTGACATTCCCAAAATGCGCGACTCATACTCTGAATTCCATCATCATCTTTATGAGACGTCTTCCCCTGGGTCAGCCGAACCAGGTGATTGAAGCAAGCATGCGGCATCACAAACACAAAAATATCTATATAATCAAGATATATGGCACATAATGATTTCTCCACTATTCGTCCGGCAAGTCTCACGGATCAATCCCCAACTATCTGGGCAATGGTAGCTCACGAAACCGGCTTGTATCATTTTGTGGTCTAACGAAGGTGAGATTTGATGTCTTAAACGGTATGCATCGACATCATATAGCGATAAATACCGCAATCAGACTATAGCCTTAGCCTCAAGGCGAGGACTTTTCTCCCTATCCCATAGGGGAATAAAAATTCGTGGAATGTAAATAATGGCAACTCGGTGACTGGAATCCCCGATAAAGTGAACTCATAAAGAATGTTCTCTCATGCGAAATAAAAACCTCAAGTCTATGAAAAGCATGATTTTTTTAGGAATGCCCTTACTGCCGCACGTCATGATCTGCGTCTTTATCCTTTTATTACCCGGCGAGGTTTTCGGTCAAACCGCCACGGCTTTTAGTCCCGATGATCCTTATTTTTTCTACAATCAGGAAAAAAGACCGGATTATCCGGGCCAGTGGCATCTGGAGAATAATGCCAAAGCCATCGAGGGAAAGACAAACGCCGGCGTCGATGCCGGGCTCCGGGGGGCGTGGAAGCTCGGATACACGGGCAAGGGGGTGGTCATCGGCGTCCTGGACGACGGCGTGGAGGGAAGCCACGAGGACATCAAGGAAAATTACAGCAAGGCGTTGAGCCGCACCTTTCTGGACGAGCAGATCCTAGCTCCCACGGGGCCAAGATACCTCGGGGACAACCACGGGACATCCGTGGCGGGCGTGGCCGCCGCCCGGGGCGGCAACGGCATCGGCGGCACCGGTGCCGCCCCGTATGCCACCCTCGCGGATCTCCGGGTTTTAGGCGACAGCGTCAGTTCGACGGACTATATGAAGGCCTACCTGTGGAAAAGCGGCGTAGAGAAGGTGGACGACAAACTGGTGATCAAGAGGGAGGCGGAGATCCAGGTCAAGAATCACAGCTACCACCGGCAAGACTTTTGGACGCAAGGCGACGACGCCGTCGGGAAGGTGCTCAAGCAGACGGCATTGAACGACGTCATTCATGTCTGGGCGGCGGGCAATGAACGGGGAAAGATAGATGAAGATTCGGGGAAAAACAGGGATCTCAACAGCAGTTATGTCCTTACCGTGGGCGCCCTGGGGAGCGACGGGAAATTTTCCGATTACAGCAGTTATGGCGCCAATGTCTTTGTTGCCGCCCCCTCGAACCGGACCGACGGCACCGGGCTGGGGATCATAACCACGGATAGAACGGGGGCCGATTTCGGTTACAACCGCTATTCCAAGGACAAGAATCCCAAGGGCGATGATGGAGATGTGTTTCCCGATATGAATTATGTCAGCGATTTCGGGGGAACTTCTTCCGCCACGCCCCTGGTCTCCGGCATTATGGCCCTGGGCAAGGAATTGAACAAAAATATGGATGTCCGCATGGCGAAGCACGTCCTGGTCCAAACCAGTACCCGGGTTGACCCCGACGATAACAGCGCCACGGGCGGCTGGGTGAAAAACGGGGCGGGGAATTGGTTCAATCCCAATTACGGTTTCGGCAACATCAACGCCGGCAAGTTCGTGGAGAGGCTAAAGACCGTCAAGGGGGTCACGAACCAGACCTCAGCCGTATCAGGGACTCAGACCGTCAACAAGCCGATCGAATATATCGACGGCAGCGGCAATGGCGGGACGAAGCAGTCCTTCACTTTTTCGGCAACGGAACTGCCTGACAAGCTGCGACAGCCCCTCGAGGGGGTGGAGGTGAATCTCAACTTCACCCATTCAAGCCGGGGCGACCTGACGGCAAACATTGTCTCCCCATATACGACGAAAAGCCGCCTCTTCAACGCCACTACCCACTTTACCGATCCAAAGCAGCAAGACGACAAAAGTGTCACCGATTTTTCCTGGACTTTTCTCAGTAATGCCTTTTGGGGAGAGGACCCCCTCGGTGGAAAGGACAAAACCAGCGGCAGTTGGGATATCATCATGGGGGACAAGGTAAAAAAGGACAGTGACAAGCTGGGGACATGGAACAGTTACAACCTTACCCTGTTGATGGGGGAGCTGATCTTCAGCGACTCGGGCACGACAACGCAGGCCAAGGACATCAAGGCCAGGTCCCTGTCCTTGAAAAGCACCGATGAGAGCTTCATCAATCCGGAAGGCAAAAAGCTCGAAGTCAGCGAGAGGATCGAGGTGACCGGCGGGGAGTTGACCGCCAACGGGCAGGTAAAAATGGTCCGGCCCGATCCGGATGACGACGGCAGCGACGAAGAAGGGGGGGAGTTTATCCTCGATGGCGGCATAGTCTCGGGGACAGGGGTTATCGAGGCCCCCTACGGTTTTTACCACTCGCAAGGCACGATCAAGCCGGGCAATTCCATCGGCACCCTCACCCTGAACACCCCTGACGCTAAGGGAGACTATTACCAGGAACCCGAGGCCAAACTCCTTATCGAGGTAGCCTCCCCGACCAGCAACGACCTGCTGGCCGTCAACGGTGCCGCCGATCTCCAGGGCATCCTCGAAACCTCCTGGACGGGGGGATATATCCCCGCCGCGCGGACCAAATTCGGCAATATCCTTACCGCCTCCTCGGGAGTGACGGGCCGCTTTTCCCGCCTCCTCACGAATATAACCCCCACGGTCCTCTTCAAGCCCCAGTACGACCTCCCCAACCAGATTTATCTCCTGGTGGAACGGGATTACAACAACGAGAACCTCCTGCCCTATCTTACGGCCAATCAGCGGGCCGTGGGCGCCATGCTCAATTCCGTGGGCAACACGGCCGCGGGTGATCTCGATACGGTTTTGGGAAAGCTCGACGCCCTGGGCACTTACAGGCAGGCCGCCGCCGCCATGGATCAGATCGCCCCCCGGGGAGACATGACATCGGTGTTGGTGACCCAGAATGATGCCCGCCTTCAGACGGCCAACATCTCCGCCCGGCTCCAGGATATCCGCAGCGGCGTTCAGGGTGTGAGTCTGCGGGGGCTGAACATCATGATCGAAGAGAACGACGATTTGAATCGTTATGGGAAGCCCGTCTTGTTGGCCTTCAACGGCGACGCCCTGCCCGAGGGATTCCGGTTGGAAGGCAACGACAACTGGGGGATATTCGCCACGGGGAACGGCACGACGGGAAACATCAAGAATGCCTCCGCCCAGGGAGACAGTTCCTTTCGGAATGTGGGCATTACCGCCGGTGTTGACTACCGCTTCACAAGGAATCTGACCGTCGGCCTCATGGGGGGGTACGGCAGAACGAGGAGCGATCTCGATAATCTCGGCAGCACCGCCGTGATCGGCACATACACCCTGGGCGTTTACGGAACATATAGCCGCAAGGGCTTTTATGTGGACGGTTTGGCCAATTACGGCTGGAGCAACACCGACAAGGACCGTCGCATCGTTTATCCCGGAGTTGACCGCACCGCTGCCTCGGACCAGCGGGGATCCACCTGGACTTTCAGCGGCGGTGCCGGCTATGACTTCACCCTCGGCAACTGGGTCCTTACCCCCAAGGCGACCCTGGATTATCTTCACTTGACAACGGATGATTATACGGAGTCCGGGGCGGGTGCCCTCGATCTGCGGGTAAACGGCGAAAAGACAAAGATGCTTCTGGGACAGGTCGGCGGCAATGTGACCTATGTCTGGAGATTGGACAAAATGACCGTTTTGCCCCGCCTGTGGGCGATGTATGGCCGGGAATTCAACGCCGATGAGCAGGTGGGAACCACGGCCAGGCTGGTGATGGGCAGCGCCGCCTTTACCGTATATGCCGTCCCGCCGGACCGGGACTTCGCCAACATCGGCGGCGGCATCGCGGCGATTCTTCCCAAGGGAGCGTCCCTCTCCTTGAACGTCTCCGGCCAGGTGGGACAGAGCAACTACTCCGCCTATAACCTCAACCTCGGCGTGAGAATCCCCTTCTGAGAACCGGCGGACATATGTGGATGGGATGATTTTTCCTTGTCAATGCCTTGACCAAAATGCATGCCGGACAAGACCAACAGTTTCCGGTCATCCGTCCAGGCCGCCGGCTTCCCCGCTATCGAGGGCCCAGATCCAGTCGCCGTTCTTATGGCGCATCCGGGCCTCGCACTCATAGTATGGCAGCTATTCTCAGAAATGCCTTTTCAACACAATCTCCTGACTCCTTGAGATCATCGGAATAGGTGGGATCAACTTCAGACAGCAAAATCCCGTCTCCCAGGACCCACCCGCCTTTGCCGCAGCAGGAACTTGCATCAGGGATTGCATATGAATGAAAACGAAGGTTGACAATATCGACAAATAGAGGCAGTCTTCATACCCCAAGGATTTAACGGATCAGCCCGGAAGCGGTATGTCCATAGAAATGTTGAAATCATGATGAAAAAACAAAAAAGAATCGGCCCAAGCCATTTCCAAAATCAGGTGAAAAAATGATGAAGAACGTTATTTTCCTCTCCAAAGAGGAACTGCTGGAACGACTCTGGCAGGCGGACCCCAAGATCAAGAAGATCCTCAGGGATTCCAAGCACATCGAGGAGGCACGCCATCTGCTTTTCGACTACTTCAACTACCTGAACCGCTCCATGTTCAACATGAAGCCCGACACCTATTATTCAGATATGAACATCACGGAAAAACGCAACGCCCGGGAGTGCATCCGGGTCTTTTCCAACACCGTTCGCACGGAAAACGAACACCTCACCCATGCCTCTCCTCTGCAGCTTCTCTACGACCTGGCCCATGACCCCGATACGGCCCTGCCCCTGGCGAGTGAGGCCTTTCTCTGCGAATATCTCGCCTTCTTCCGGGGCATCACGGGCAAGTCGGGAAAACATTCCAAGAGCCAAGACCTCTTCCAGATGAAGGACGGCCGGGAGGCGGCCCTACTCCGTTCCGCCCAACTCGACGAGTACGCCGCGATGATCCGACGATTTTTCCGCCGCTACCGCACGGGGTTCGACCGCACCGTGGTCAAGCGCCGGAAAAGCATGAAGAAAGAGATCCTCGCCCACTTCAGCGCCACCGAGGATGACTGGCGGGACTACATGTGGCACCTCAAGCACATCGTCAAGAATCTGGAGACGCTGGCCGCTATCGTCTCCCTGGACAAGGACGAAGAGGCGGGGATGAAGACGGCGAAGGAATACGGAATCCCCGTGGAGATCACCCCCTACTACCTGTCGCTGTTCAACAAGGACGGCCGCACGGAATACGACCGCCAGGTCCGGGCCCAGGTCATCCCCAGCGCCGCCTACTGCCGGTCCGTGGCGGAAAGCCGGGCCAAAGGCTTCGACATGGACTTCATGGGAGAGAAGTCCACAAGTCCCATAGACGGGATCACCCGGCGTTATCCGGAGATCGTCATTCTGAAGCCCTTCAACGCCTGCCCCCAGATCTGCGTATACTGCCAGCGGAACTGGGAAATCAAGAGCATCGACGATGAGGTGCAGATGAGCCGGGAAAAGGTCCGGGAAGCCATCGCCTGGATCGCCGATCATGAAAGCATCACCGAGGTACTGGTCACGGGCGGCGATCCCCTGACCCTGAAGAACGACTACCTGGACAATCTCCTGGGGGAAATAGCTGCCATCAAGCATGTGGACCGGATCCGTATCGGCACCCGAGTCCCGGTGACGCTTCCGTTCCGGATCAACGACGGATTTCTCGCGGTCCTGGCCAAATACCACGAATGGGGGAAACGGGAGATCGCCATCGTCACCCATTTCGAGCATCCCACTGAGATGACGGAGGAAGCGCTTGAGGTCATCAAGAAGCTCAAGAACGCCGGCATCAACATTTACAACCAGCAGGTCTTCACCTACTTCAACAGCCGGAAGTTCGAGACCTGTCTCCTGCGCCGGGTCCTGAAACTCTGCGGCGTGGACCCGTACTACTCCTTCAGCACCAAGGGCAAGGAAGAGACCGTGGATTTCCGGGTCCCCATCGCTCGGATCGAGCAGGAACGGACGGAGGAAGCCCGGCTCCTCCCCGGTCTGATCCGGACGGACGAGCCGGTCTTCAACCTTCCCCGGCTGGGGAAGTCCCAACTGAAGGCCTGGCAGGATCATGAGGTGATCATGATCCACCCTGACGGCCGGCGGGTTTATCGTTTTTACTCTTGGGAGGTGCGCCTGGTGACGGCCCGGGATTACCTCTACACGGACATCCCCATATACGACTACCTGAAGCGTCTCGACGCCGATGGGGAAAATGTGGCTGATTACAGCACAATCTGGTACTACTTCTAACCCCGTGCCGAGATCGGGGACCACGTAATGAGAAAAACAAGGGGAAATAATGATACCCCCATAAAAAGTCGCAAATGACCCTCCCTTTAAAGGGGAGTGTCGAGGTGGGCGATATGGTTCTTGTTCCCTGTAGCTCCCTCCCCTTCAAGGGGAGGGTCGGGGTGGGGATGGGTTTAATCCTCCCTCCTGCCATTACCAATCTTTACCCCATTCCCCTCCTAACTTCCCCCTTGCAGGGGGAGGAAGAAAATCACTTTTTGCTAGGGCATCATATTTATACGGGAGAAAAGACAGTTATGGACAAGTTGTATCTATCCGAAACCGACAAGAAAATCGGCGGCGTCTGCGGCGGCATAGGGGAGTTTTTCGGCAAGGATGCCACCCTGTTCCGGATCCTCTTCATCCTTTTGATCCTGTTTTCCTTCGGAGTTGGCGTCATCGCCTACCTCGCCATGTGGCTGGTGATCCCCAAGCGGCCGCAAATGTGAGGGATAAGGAGATCATCATGCGGCCACAGCAGAGAAGCGCCGGCTTGACCAGCCCCCGCAACGGGTTCCCGCCGCCGGAGAGGAAGCAGTGGTGAAAGAAGCAAGGAGTCTTCCGGAGGCGGAAGGCGGGGAATACCTGCGCAAGCCCCCCTGGCTGAAAGTAAGACTGCCCGGCACGAAAGGGTTCAGCCGCGTCCGGGATACCCTAACCCGCCACGGCCTCCATTCCATCTGCCAGGAGGCCCGGTGCCCTAACATGGCGGAATGTTTCCAGGACGGCACGGCCACCTTCCTCCTAATGGGCGACGTCTGCACCCGCAATTGCCGCTATTGCAACGTCAAACACGGAGTCCCCGGCCCGGTCGATCCCGGAGAGATTCCGCGCCTTGTGGCGGCCGTAGAATATCTGAACCTGAAGTACGCCGTCCTCACCTCCGTCACCCGGGACGACCTTTACGACGGCGGCGCCGCAGTCTTTGCCAACGCTGTTACGTCCCTGCGGGCGGCGCTTCCTGCTATCCGTATCGAGGTCCTCATCCCCGATTTTCAGGGTCATAAAGAGGATCTTGAGAAAGTGATCGCCGCCGGACCCGACATGATCAACCACAATATAGAGGTGGTGCCCTCTCTGTTCACCGATCTGCGCCCCCAGGGCAACTATGCGCAGTCCCTGGAAATCCTCCGGCACCTCAGCAGGGGAAAGACGGCTTCGTGCTCCAAATCAGGCTTCATGATCGGTTTTGGGGAAACCGGGGAGGACATCCGGCGGCTCCTGGCGGATCTTGCCGCCGTCCGCTGCCAGGCGGTGACAGTGGGACAGTACCTGCAGCCGACGCGGTGCCACGCCCCAGTCCGGAAGTACTACCACCCCGATGAGTTCGCCGCCATTCGGGAAGAGGCCCTGGCGCTGGGCATTCCCCACGTCGAGGCGGGGCCCATGGTCCGGAGTTCGTATCATGCCGGTGCGGCGGCGCTCTGATCGCCGCCCCGGGACATTGCCGGGAAAATAATTTTGCACCCACGGCAGGTGCAAAGGATCATGGACGCCATAACCTACCGTAACCGTTGAGATAGCTTGCATAATGCCCCATTCTGCCGTTCCCGCACACACGGGAATCCAGGGGATTTCCATTCCGGCAAAGGCAGACGCAAAGTCATTCCCGTACTTGCGGCAAGAAATTATTATATAAAGGTGAGGAAAACTATTAGTGAATGTAGAAACGAATATTCAAGTGGAAAAGAGGGGTTGTCATGTCAATGGAAAGTTTTGACCTGATCGTTATCGGTGGGGGCCCCGGCGGTCATGCGGTGGCGGAAGAGGCGGCCCTTCAGGGTGCCCGAGTCTGCATCATCGAGCGGAACGGCTGGGGGGGGACGTGCACCCACCGGGGCTGTGTCCCCACCAAGGCGCTGCTTGTCTGCAGCAGACATTACGTGGACCTGAAGAAGATTAAGCGCTTCGGGATCTCCCTGGGTGAGGCGGGCTTCGATTACGCCGTCATTCGGCGCCACCGGGACCAGATGACCAGGATCTCCGCCCTGGGGGTGGAAAAAACCCTGCAAGCAGCCGGAGTAACCATGAGAAACGGGTACGGCCGCATCCTGTCTTCGGGAAAGGTCCAGTGGACAAGCGCCACCGGGGAAAGCGAAACCCTGGCGGCATCGCATCTGGTCATCGCCTGGGGCTCAGAGCCCTCCCTGCCTCCGTTCCTGCTCCCGAAACAGGACATTGACGGTAGGGAATCACCGGCGTCCCGTCGTGGAACCTCCTCTCGTAGCGAAGCGCTAATTTCAGAAAGCGGGGCATTGTCTTCAGTTGCGGCGGCATCTGCAAACGACGGGCGGCGATCACCAGACGACGTACCCGGCCGGATTCCGGGAAGAGTCCTGACTTCCGATGCCTTCCTCCAGCTTGCGGCGTTGCCGCAAAGCGTTGTCATCATCGGCGGAAGCGTCATCGGGGTCGAATTCGCCACATTCCTTGCCGAGGTGGGCACAAAAGTGGAAATCGTGGAAATTCTTCCCAGCATTCTCCCCTATGAGGAAGAGGAGGCGGCGGAGTTCCTGGCCAGGGAACTGCAAAAGATGGGCATCAAAATCCACACGGCGCTGTCGGTCGGCTCGCTGGAGGAAAAGGGAGGCGGAGTCATCGTTGGCGGTGATCGGGACGGGAACAGGTTGGAATTAGAGGCGGAATACGCCCTGGTCTGCACGGGGCGACGGCCGCGGATCGACGAGGAGTCGCTGCGGGAGATGGATATCCGGTACGACCGGCGCGGCATCGCCGTCAATGAACACCAGGAAACCAATATCGCCGGGATCTATGCCATCGGGGATGTCACCGGCGGTATCATGCTCGCCCATCGGGCCCAGCAGCAGGGGCGCGCCCTCGCCAGTCGCCTCTTCGGTGACGGTACGGTGGTATATCGCGAGGAGATGGTCCCCTCCGTAACCTACACCCATCCCCCCATCGCCCGCATCGGCCTCACGGAGCGGCAGGCCAGGGAGAATGGCTGGAACGTAGAGATACGCCGCACCGACTACGGTGTCAACATCATGGCCCGCACGGAACTGGCGGGTCCGGGCTTCGCCAAGTTCATCTTCCACGCAGGCCGCCTCGTTGGTGCCACCATCGCCGGGGAAGGTGCTCCGGACCTCATCGCCGCCCTGACGCTCGCCATGACCGTCGGCGCCGATTTGAAAACCCTCCGGGGATGGATACTCCCTCACCCGACCCTTTCCGAGGTCTTGCGTCTGTAATGTCCTCGGGTTGATTTAGCTGTCCCTTTTTTCCCTGATAAAGTCCTCGAGCATCTGGTAGGCGTCTTCGTCGAAAAACTGCCGAGGAGGATGCTTCATGAAATAAGCGGAAGGAGAGAACAGCACCCCCCCCTTCCCCCTGTCGAGGGCCAGCTTGCAACACCGGATGGCATCGATGATGACGCCTCCGGAATTGGGGGAATCTTCCACGGAAAGACGCATTTCCAGATTCATGGGGATGTTGCCGAAGATCTTCCCCTCCATGCGGAGGAAACAGACCTTGTTGTCCTTCTGCCAGGGCACCCAATCGCTGGGACCGATATGGATGTTTTCGCTCTCGAGGCGCTTTTTGGTCTGAGACTGCACGGCTTCGGTCTTGGATTCCTTCTTGGATTGCAGTCGACTGCGGTCAAGCATGTTGAGAAAGTCGGTATTGCCGCCGGTGTTCAACTGGTAAGTCTTCTCGAGTTTGACGCCCCGGGCCTGGAAAAGATGGGTCATGACCCGGTGGATAACAGTGGCGCCCATCTGGGATTTGACGTCGTCGCCGATAATCGGCAGATTCCGCTCTGTAAAACGGCGGGCCCACCGGGTATCGCTGGCAATGAACACGGGAATGCAATTAATGAAGGCTACTCCCGCCGCCAGGGCGCATTCTGCATAGTAGCGGGACGCCTTTTCCGACCCCACCGGCAGGTAATTGATGAGGATTTCCGCCCCCGTTCGCTTCAGTTCGGCAACGATATCCTTTTTCGTCGCCTCTTTCCGTCTGGCCGGAACAAAGGTGTATTTGTCCTCATGATCGTTCATATGATCGGCCATGCCGTCCAGAATCCTTCCCATATGGACGATGACACCGGCGGCGGGGATATGGGGATTGAAAACCGTAGTGCAATTGGGAAGCTGGAAGACGGCTTCGGATACGTCCCGACCTACTTTTCGCTCGTCGATGTCGAAGGCGGCCACAACTTCGATATCACCCGGACGATACTGGCCGATTTGCCAGTGCATCAGGCCGATGAGTTCTTGGGGCGATTTATCTTTGTAATATTCAATCCCCTGGATCAGCGCTGAGGCGCAGTTGCCGATTCCGATCAGAGCGATTCTGATTTTATTCATCCCCGTTTCCATATCCCCCTCGCCTGTTCTTGTCCCTGATCCCATATAACTTGGGATTGTCAGGTGTCAAGGGAAAAACGCCGGAGAGCCATAACGCAATATGCCAACCTTTCAAAACGATGGCCTTAATCTCTGCACCGGCAAACTATTCCGCGTGATTTTCCGGAGCGTCCGCTTCCGCTTGCGGACCACATTGCCGCCGTCCCTTTGCCTCACGATGAAACCGAGCCGAAAAGGAAGAGAGAAAAGACAAGTTACGGACCTTTTTCTTTGCCATCGAGGGTGGTTTGTGATAGCGAGATAGAGTTTGAAAAAAGCATGCAGATAGAAAATGACGGACCAAGAACAAAAAGAAGGAAAAATCTCCATAATCCTCACCCCCGACACGGAGGGGATAAAAAAGGTGTTCGGCGTCCCGGCGGCGCGGCGGCTTGCCCTCCTGTGCACCCAAATCGGATTCGGTGAAATCCATATCGTTGGCGGTACGGATCATTTCAAGGAGCTGTTGTCCGATCTGGCCGCACCAGATGGTTTCCATCCAGTGGGAGACCCGGGGGAACTGGACGATGCGGCCAACGCCATCCTGGCGAGCCATCCGCGTCCGGAGGGAGGAAAGATCCTCGTCATGAGGGCCGATTTGGTTGTCGATAAGGCCAATCTGCAAAATCTGGCGCAGATGGGCGAGGAACCGCAAATCCCCTGTCTCGAATCCGACGGGAGTGGGGCAAGGATATTCCTGAGCTCTTACCGGAACCTCGCCGCCGTAATGAAGCAAGCCTGGACATTGGGCGGCAACAGCGGTGATACCTGTTCAGAATTCTCTATCCTCAGTGGTAAAAACGGACTTCCCTGCCGCCTGAAGGGCGCCGGAAACGGCAAAAACGCAGAACGCAAGCTGGTCGACGCCATCAGGGCCCAGACCAAGGCCACGGATGGATTCATGTCCCGGCATGTGAGCAGGCATATCTCCCTAATGATGAGCACCCGGCTGGCCCTGACCCGAGTGACCCCCAACCAGGTGACCCTGGTGGGGGCGGGAATCGGACTGCTGGGCGCGTTTTTTATCGCCCAGGGCGGCTATTGGCACCAGCTTGCCGGCTGTCTCCTCTTTCTGTTCTGCATCATAATCGACGGCATAGACGGAGAAATAGCGCGCATGAAACTCCAGGAAAGCGAGTTCGGCCACAAGCTTGACATCGTCACCGACAACATCGTCCATGTGGCGATCTTCTCCGGTCTGGCCGCGGGGTGTTACCGGCAGACGGGGGATCATCTCTATATTCAGCTCCTCGCCGTCCTTTTGGGAGGGTTCGCGCTGTGCGGCGCGGTAGTGTATCTGCGCCTCCTCAAACCGGAGGTGGAATCTTTCCGATCCCCCGCCCTGGGGCGGCTCCTGACCATGATGAGCAACCGTGATTTTGCCTACCTGATGGTCCTGCTTGCCGCGGTGGGGAGGTTGAACTGGTTCCTTATCGGGGCGGCCTTCGGCAGCTATATCTTCGCCGCCGCGCTCTGGATGGCGACGGGCGCCGAAAAGAATGTCTCGGCGGCAGCCCGAACCGATTCGGAAATGCCGACCCGTTGAGAAAACGAAGGTTGACGACCCTGGCCATGGGAAAGAAACTCCTCATCATCCAACCGTCCCACTACCGGAGCCGCTCCGAACGGACGGTGGTCAAGATTGACAAGCGCAAGGTCGTCCCACTCACCCTGCCTTATCTGGCGGCGCTCACCCCCGCCGACTGGGAGGTGAAGCTCTTGGACGAGCAGCTCGACGGAATAGACTTCGCCGCCCCGGCCGATCTGGTGGCCATTACGGTCTGGACGATCAATTCCCTCCGGGCTTACGACATCGCCGACCGTTTCCGACAGCGGGGTTTGCCCGTCATCATGGGAGGCCCCCACATGTCCTTCCACGGCGACGAGGCGTCCGAACACTGCGACGCCGTGGGCATCGGCGAAGGGGAAAACATATGGCGGCAAATGCTCGCCGATGCGGAAAACGGAAGTCTGCGGAAGCTCTACCGCTCCGATAGACTTTGCGACCTCCAAGGGCTGCCCGGGCCCCGCTACGGACTGTTGAACATGGACAAATACGGATATTTCAAGACCTTTTCCGTACAGTCTTCCCGGGGATGCCCATTCAAATGCGAATTCTGCTCGGAGCGTCTCTATCTTGGGTCCCAATACCGGTGCCGCCCCATCGCCGAGGTCGTGGAAGAGATCAAGAGGTGCGGTTCCCGCTACATCCTATTTGCCGACAGCAACTTTGCCGGCAGGGTCGAAAACGCCATGAAACTCATGGAGGCCATCATCCCGCTGAAGTTGAGATGGTCAGCCCTATGGTCTCTGCGCCTCTGCGCCGACAAGGAATTCCTGAACTTGGCCCAACGCAGCGGTCTGCTCCACGTCAATATCGGGATCGAGAGTATCAGCGCCGATACCCTGGTAGAAATGAACAAGAAGATAAATATGGTCAACCAGGAGGAGATCCTGAGGGACCTGAGGAAGCGGGGGATAAGCTATTCCCTGAATTTCATCTTCGGCTCCGACGCCGATCGTGAGGATATCTTCCCGGCCACCCTTTCCTTCCTCATGAGGAACAAGGTGCCGGCGGCCTATCTGAACATCCTGACCCCTCACAAGGGATCGGCCCTCTATGACCGGCTCGAGGCGGAAAACCGGATCATCGACAGCGACGGTATCGGCCGATGGCCGGGGATGTCCTGCCACATCAAACATCCCCATTTTTCTCCCGCCGATCTTTTGCGGTATGTTGAGGAGTTGCACAATAAATTCTACAGTTACCGTTCCATGCTGGCCCGGCTGCCCATGCCCTTTACCCGGGCGGCCGTTGCTTCTTGGGTCGTCAATTTTACGGAAAGAAACAGTTTCCAGATAGGAGCGGAAAATTTCAGTGACTATTGAACCCCGAACATTTACCGATATACATCATGCCCTGATCATCGCTGCCGGCCGCGGCCGCCGCTTCCATGCGGATACGGAGCATCGTCCCAAACCACTTCTTGAAATAGACGGCCAGCCCTTGATCATGCATGTCATCGGCCGCGCCGCCCGGGCGGGAATAGACAGTTTCACCGTCATCACGGGGTACCGGGGTGAAGATATCGAGGCATATCTCACCCGGGAAACGCCGGCCGGGATATGCATTCGCTGTATCCGCAACACTGAATGGGAGCGTCCGAACGGCATCTCGGTCCTGGCGGCCCGGGGGGCCGTGCCCGACGCCTTTGCGCTCATGATGGCGGATCATCTCTTCGACCCGCGTCTTCTGGGAAAACTGTTCTCCACCCCCCTTATCGAAGGCCACTGCCGCCTCGCCGTGGACTTCCATCCCCCGGGAGTGCCGGACCTGGAGGATGCTACTAAAGTAAAGGCCAACGACGGACAAGTGCTGGACATCGGGAAAGAAATCCCCTATTACAACGGCATCGACACCGGGGTATTTCTCTGCACGGAGGGGATCTTCCCCGCCCTGGAAACCGCCGTCTCCCGGGAGCGGGAAAGTCTGTCGGAAGGTGTCCGGGAACTGGCTCGGCGGGGAAGGATGGAGGCAATGGATGTCACCGGCCTGTTCTGGTTAGATATCGACGACGAGACCGGCCTGTTCACCGCCAAAGCGGCGCTCCGGGGAATATCGCCGCTCCATGCTCAACTGGCCCGGGGCCAGACGGACGACTCGATGGGACGTTGATTGACCATGGGCATACCACTGATTCAGAAACTGCGCATCTCCCGTTACATATACCGCCAAAAGGCCACCGGACGGAGCCGCTTTCCCATGGTCCTGATGCTGGAACCACTGTATAGGTGCAACCTCGCCTGCGCCGGGTGCGGGAAGATATGCTGGCCCGAGGAGGTACTGGATCGGCGGCTCTCCGTGGCGGAGTGCCTGTCCGCAGCGGAAGAGTGCGGCGCCCCGGTGGTCTCCATTGCCGGGGGGGAATCGCTCATCCATGCTGACTTGCCGCAGATAGTCGCCGGTCTGACCGTGCGCAAAAAATTCGTCTATCTGTGCACCAACGGCATCCTTCTGAAAAAGAAACTGGCGGCTTACCGCCCTTCCCCCTATCTGACCTTCTCCATCCACCTCGACGGCTTCCGGGAGCTACACGACCGCATCGTCGGCAAGGACGGGGTATTCGACACCGCCGTCCGGGCCATGCAGCTCCTGAAAAACCGGGGCTTCCGATTTACGGTCAACTGCACCATTTTCAACGGCGTCAGCGCCGTCCAAGCCGGAGAATTCTTCGATTTCATCATGCATCTCGGGGCCGAGGGCATCACCGTTTCCCCCGGTTACGATTATCCCGGGGCGCCCCAAAAGGGGATCTTTCTCAAACGCCCTGAAAGCAAGCAGATCTTTCGGGAGGTATTCAGACTGGGCCGAAGACGAAAGTGGCGGTTCAACCACTCCCGCTTTTTCATCGATTTTTTGTCGGGAAACCGCATCTATGACTGCGCCCCCTGGAGCACCGTGACGAGGAATATCTTTGGATGGCAAAGGCCGTGCTACCTCTTTGCCGACAGCTACGCGGCCAGTTTCCGGGCCCTCATGGAAGAAACGGCCTGGGAACATTACGGTCCCGGCAAGAATCCCCAATGCGAACACTGTATGCTCCACAGCGGTTTTGAAGGGACCGCAGTCATGGATATGATGACCCACCCCGTCCAGGCCCTGGCCGGTTATCTTAAACCACTCGGGTAATTTATGGACTTGAAATTGGCCGGCGAGATATGCAAGCTAACGGCAGGCAAATGAGCTTTTCCGGTCACGACGAAACCAATGCACCGGGAGCGATTGCCAGAGAGCAGGGAGAATTAGGAAACATGCATGCTGCGGATATTTGCCGTCCTGATCTGGACTTCGAGTTTGAAGCCCTCAAGAAGGTGTCCCGATCGTTTGCCCTGACGATACCCGAACTGCCCACCGATCTTGGCCGGGTGGTGACGAATGCCTATCTGATCTGCCGAATCATCGACACCATCGAGGACGACGAGGCCCTGCCTTTGGATGTCAAGGCCCGCTTCTTCAAGGAATTCGTGCAAGTCCTGAATGCCGAGGCCCCGGCCGTCCCCTTCGCGGAGAATTTGACGGCACGACTCTCGGACGGCGTCCCGGAGGCGGAGAGGGAACTGGTCAAAAACACCCCGGTGATCATCGGGGGTAACCTCAGTCTGACCCCTCCGCAGCGGCAGGTGATAAGAAAATGCGGGACCGTCATGGCCCAGGGCATGCTGGAGTTCCAGCGGCTCAAGAAACCGGGGGGGCTCGAAGATCTGGAGGCCCTGAACCGCTACTGCTATTTCGTGGCGGGAGTAGTGGGGGAAATGCTCACGGAACTGTTCTGCGACCACGCGCCCGCCATCGCCGGACGGCGCCAGGAACTCCTGGCCCTGGCTGCCTCGTTCGGACAGGGATTGCAGATGACCAATATCATCAAGGATCTTTGGGAAGACCAGCGCCAGGGAACATGCTGGCTGCCCCGTTCCGTTTTTGCTGCCGTGGGGTGCGATCTGAACAGGCTGACCCCGGGCGACGGCGGGGAGGCCTTCGCCCGGGGGATCGCCGAGATGATCGGCATCACCCGGGGGCACCTAAATAACGCCCTAAGCTACACCCTCCTGATCCCACCGGAGGAAGTCGGCATCAGGAGATTCTGTCTGTGGGCCATCGGCATGGCCGTTTTCACCCTGCGCAACATCAACAAAAACAAGTTGTTCTGTAGCGGCGGTGAGGTAAAGATCTCCCGCCAGACGTTACGGTCCATCATCATGGTCTGCAACATGACGCAACGCAACGATTTTCTCCTCGCCGGATTATTTGCCTGGATTACCCATGACCTCCCCGCGGCCCGAACGAATGCGGCGGGATCTCGCGGCGGACCACCGCTGCCTTGAAGGTCCCGATTCTTGAACATTAACCAGTTTCGCTGATTTATGAGCATCAATCAGCTTCGCTGACTTCGCCTTCAGATCAGCGGAATAAAGGCGGGAATAAAATGGATATGAACCATAACATGCGTTGGCTTTCGACCATAGTGTGCCTGCTCCTCCTGGCGGCGGTCCTCATTCCGGCGGCCCGGGGAAGCGCCCAGGACCCAGGGGAGGCAACGGCCGGCGAATCGGTTCGGGACATGCTCGATCAGGTGCTGGCCATCCAGACCGATCCCCGGCTTCAGGATCGGCAGCATCGTGATGAACGGCGGCGGGCGATAAAGGCGGTCATCGCCCGAAACTTCCATTTCGACGGCATGGCGCGCCAGGCGTTGGGAAAATACGGGGAAGGACTCGACGCATCCCAGCGGGCGTCCTTTCTTGCCCTCTTCCAGGACCTGTTCCAGGATTCCTACACGAAACTTGTCTTGGATTTCCTGAAGCGGGAACGGATCCTCTACGATAGAGAAGAGGTGGCTCCGGACCGGAGTCTGATCAAGACCCGGATCGTCCGGATGAGCGAGGAGATCCCGGTGGAATATTCCCTGGCGCCCGTGGATGGAAAATGGCTCGTCCAGGACGTGAAGATCGACGGGATCAGCATCACGGAAAACTACCGACGTTCCTTCGCCCGGGTCATCCAGCGGGATTCCTTCCGAGTCCTCCTAGACAAGATGCGCCTCCAGCGGCAGGCCATGGAAAAGTGATCGTCCCTTGAATGCCGGCATGAAGAAATTCCATCTCATGGCTTTGGTCCTCGGCGTTTCCCTCCTGGTGTTTCTGATCTGGAAAATCGGTCCGGCGGCGCTATGGCACGATTTTTATCTTTTGGGCTGGGGACTCGTCCCCTTCATCCTCATGGAAGGGGTGGTAAAGATATTCCACACCGTCGCCTGGCGGCAGTGTCTGACCCACCCCCACTCGTCCCTGCCCTTTTCCCGCCTCTACAATATCGATCTGGCCGGCGGCGCCATAAACTACTTCACCCCGACGGCGACGGTGGGCGGCGAGGTTGTCAAGGGCATGCTGCTCGCAGCGGAACATCAGGGACCGGGTGCGGCAACGGGGGTCATCATCAACAAGCTGTCCTATGCCCTCTCCCAGTTCGCCACGGCCCTCATCGGCTCGCTGATCGTCATCCGGCAGATCTCGCTGCCGGCATACGGTTATTGGGCGCTCCTGGCGGGAAACCTTTTTCTGGGCGCAGGACTGGCGGGGTTTCTGATCGTTCAGTACCAGGGGAAGCTCGGCGCGGCGCTCCGGTGGCTGGCGACCCGCCTAAGGCTCGAAAGCCTGAAGCGTACAGTGGCATATATCACCGAAATCGATCAGGATCTCCGGCAGTTCTACCGGGACAATCCCCGGGGGCTCTGGGCGTCCATCGGCTGGCACCTAACCGGTTTCGTTGTCAGCATGGTGAAAACATGGTATTTCCTCAGCCTGTTCACCGGCGACAACTTTTTTACGGCGGCGGCGGTGTGGTTGCTGGCCACCTGGCTTGACCTCCTGGTTTTTTTCATCCCCCTGGAAATCGGCCTCCAGGAGAGTATCCGCGTGATGGTCTTCAGCGTCCTGGGATTCACCACGGCCCTGGGCCTGACCTATGGGATCGCCCTGCGGTTGGAACAGATCTTCTGGGGGGTGGCCGGCCTGGGAGTTTATTGGGCCATCATGCCGGACAGCCGTACAAAAGCCGTACCGACCGGGGAGGGCTGAAGGGTAGGATGCAATCTATTTCGAAGTGGAGGGCGCTCATGATCAATGCCAAACATCTGCTGCTCATGACGGCGATCATCCTGTGCCTGGCGGGGATGCTGCCCCGAGGTGCCCTGTGCCGGGAGCAGATCAGTCCGAAGGTCATGAACCTGGAGCAGATCGTCGCCCTGGCGGTAGCGCAAAATCCGGAAATCGAGGAGGTGCAAAGCGATGTCCTGGCGGCCCGCAGCGATCTCCAACAGGTCGAGGCGGCCTACTATCCCCAAATCGAGGCCATCGCGGTGGCCGGACCGATGCGGGACGCCAAGGAGCCGTTGGTGGTAAACGGGAGGATAACCGATCCTTCTCCGGGGCTCAGCTTTTCGAGCATCGGCATCTTCGGCAAATTCGATATTACGGCCACGCAGCCCCTCTATACCTTCGGCAAGATATCCAACCGCAAAGAGGCGGCGGCCAGGGGAGTCAAGGCCAAGGAGCATGCCGTCGCGGACAAGAAGGGACAGATCGTCCTCCGGGTCAGACAGCTCTACTACGGGTTGGTGCTGGCGAGTTCCGGGCTGAACTACGCCGACGAGTCGATGGATTTCTTCGCCTCGGCGGCCCAGCGGATCCGCAAGCTCCTGGAGCTGGAGTCCACGACGGTCAAGGAAAGTGATCTCTACCAGGTGGAGGCCTATCGTTCCGAAGCGGTACGCTTCCGTTCCGAAGCCGAAAAGGGCATGAAGACCTCCTATCTGGCCCTTAAGGCCATGTTGCGCATGGCCCCCGGCGAAGAATTCGCGGCGGCGGACAAAAGCCTCCCGGGTTCTCCGGAAAAACTGACAGACCTGGCCGATTTCATTCAGGCCGCCAGGACGAACCGCCCGGAATTCAAACAGCTCGCCGAGGCCCTGGTCGCCAAGGAATACCTGGTCAAAGGCGCGGAAAGCGACCTGTACCCTTCGTTCTTCGCCGCCGCCGTGGGCTCCTTTGCCGGCGCCCCGGGGCGCGACCGGCTGGATAGCCAATACCTCCCCGACGAGCTGAATCACGCCTATGGCGGCGTGGTAGCCGGCGCCAAGTGGAATCTCGACTTCGGAATCAGCAGGGCCAAAGTGGATAAGGCGAAAGCTGAATATCAACGTCTGGTCAACACGAAGGCCGTGGCGGAAATGAACATTCCCATCCAGGTGACCAAAGTTTACCAGGATTGCCTGGAGGCCCTCGTCTCCGTCAATTCCTACCGGGAAGCGGCCACGGCTTCCCGGAAGTGGGTGCTGACCGCCATGACGGACTTCGATATGGGCGTCGGGAGCGCGGACAACATGCTCCGGGCGATCGACATGTACGGCCGCAACCAGGGAAAATATGTGGAAGCCCTCTTCCGTTACAACCTTTCCCGGGCCGAGCTGGAATATGTGACGGGGATGAAAACCTGGTGAAGATCAAGCGGTTCGTAAAATCGGCCCTGGGCGGACTGGTGGCCTTCCAGATCAAACGTCCCTGGACGGTCATGTTCGCCGTCGCGGTGATATCGGTTCTGGCGGCGCTCTACACGGCAAACAACCTGGGCATCCAGGCCAGCCAGTCCGATCTGATCTCCCCGCAGGAGCAACTGATACAAATCGCCAGACAGTTTCATGATTTCGAACAACTGGACTCCTTCATCGTGGTCATCGAGGGTCCCGAGACAAGGGCCCTGGAATTTCTGAAGCGCCTTGCACCCCGTATCGAGGCGGACCGGCGGAACTTCGCCCAGGTTTTTTACCGCATCGATCCGGAAGCCCTGAAACCCTGGCTGCTCCTGTATCTCGACGGACAAGACCTGCGGCGCCTCCGCGACAAGCTTGCGGAAAACAAACGCTTTCTGCAAGAGATCTCCCGCCTGCCCACCCTGGAAAATTTCTTCGCCCAGCTCAACCACGAACTGTCGAGCCGGGTGGTGGACGAACTGTTTACGGGATTTCTGGAGGACCATCGGGAGGGAGGCGAGCCCCTCGACCCGGCTTTCCTGATCCGGGTGCTGGAGGAAATTAAAAGGTCCCTGGCAGGTCAGGGCCCCTTCAACTCCCCCTGGGAGGCCCTGTTCTCCGAACGGGTCGCCGGGGACACCTCTCGGGAAGGTTATTTCTGGACCGCGGACAAGCGCTGCCTCCTCGCCTTCGTAACCCCGGTCCGCCTTGCCAACGACTTCACCGGCACCAAGCGCTCCCTGGCGGCCCTTCGCAAGGCGGTGGCGGAGGTCCGAGCGGACTACCCGGACCTCATGGCCGGAGTCACGGGCCCGGAGGCCCTGAACGCCGATCAGATGAGCGCCGCCATGACCGACATGGAACTCGCCACGGTACTTTCCCTGGCCGGCCTGACGGTCCTGTTCATCATTTTCCGGCGAAGCATCCGCCGTCCGGTGTTCGAGATGATCACCCTGGTCGTCGCCCTGACATGGTGCTTCGGCCTGACCACCCTCGCGGTCGGCCACCTCAACATCCTGTCCATCACTTTTGCGCCCCTCATCCTGGGTCTCGGGATCGACAACGGCGCCCACTGGTTCGCCCGCTATCAGGAGGCGGAACAGTCAGGCCATTTCTCGTCGAAAGAGGAGTTGCTCCGGGTAACCATGGAACGGATCGGCCCGGGGATACTCCTGGCGGGAACGAGCCTGGCCATCTCCTTTGTGCCCCTGGCCCTGACGGGTTTCAAGGGACTGGCGGAGCTGGGCGTCATCTGCGGATTGGGAATGCTGGTCATGACTATCGGCACCCTCATCATCCTCCCCACCCTGATCATGGTCTTCGACAGACCGTTCCGTGGCCGCTGGCGCACCGTCCACGCCCCACAGGCCAGGCCGCTGCTCCCACTGACCAGACGGCGGTCTGTCATCATCCTTGCCGGCGCCGCCGTGGCGCTGGCCCTGTCAGCATGGCAGGCCGCCGCCGTCCGGTTCGATTTGAACATGCTCCATCTCCAGTCACCGCAGGTGGAATCGGTAATCTGGGAAAACCGGCTCCTTGCTGGCTCGGGTCTGTCCAGCATCTTCGGGGAAATGCTCGCCCCCTCCCTGGAGGAGCTCAGAACCTTAAGCGCCGCCCTGAAATCCCTGCCCACGGTGGAGCGCCTGGAGAGCATAGACAACATACTCCCTCGGGATCAGGAGGCGAAACGGATTCTGATCGAGAAGTTGCGTCCGGTCCTGAGGGGGGTGGAAATCGCCCCCCCTCCGGACCGGGAAGTGGAAATCGCCGCTCTCAAGGAGATTCTGGGAAGGATCCGCTTCAAGATGTTAGACGCGCGGGAAGCGGACCAAAAGCTCCGGGGGCAGATGGCAGAGGCAAGAGGTCTCATCGATAATATCCGCCGGATGTTGGATCAGGGGTCCCCGGAGAAGGTTCAACGCACCCTGGACCGATTCGAAAGCGACCTCCGCGCCGATCTGACCGACAAGGTCAAGCTGCTGCAAGCCAATATTCAATCGGGACCGCTGACGGTCGCCCAGTTGCCGCCGGCCCTGCGGGAGCGTTTCGTATCACCGGACGGAAGATTCCTCGTCAAGATCTTCCCCCGGGGCGACGCCTGGGAGCCCCGGTTCCTGGAACGTTTCGTCCGGGAACTCCGCTCCGTGTCTCCCGAGGTCGCCGGAGACCCGGTGACGCTGAGCGTTTTCACCCGGGAGTTTCGAAACAGCACGATTTTTGCCGCCCTGTTCTCCATCGTCTTCATGTTCCTCTTTCTGCTGTTCATGTTGCGGGAATTCAAGGCCGCCCTGCTGGCCCTGTTCCCCCTGCTGGCGGGCACGGTCTGGACCTTCGGCCTGATGCGCCCCTTAGGAATCGATCTCAATCTGGCCAACGGCATCTTTCTGCCCCTCATCACCGGGGCGGGGGTGGAATACGGCATCATCATCGTACATCGGTGGCGGCAGGAGCGACACCGCGGGAAAGATGCGGCGGCGCTTCCCGCCGCCACGGGTTGGGGGGTGGTCCTGGCGGGCTTGACCACCACCTTCGGCTTCGGCACGCTGATGATCTCGTCCCATCGGGGGATCTTCAGCCTGGGAATGCTCACGGCGATCGGGAGCCTGGTCGTCCTGGCCGCCGCGGTGATTATTCTGCCGGCCATCCTGGAGGTCATGGAGCGACCGAGAGGGGGTTCCCCACCCCGGAGTCTTGCGGCGACGGATGCTTCCGCGCCCCGTCCCCACTGTCAAAGCGGACTACAAACAATAGCTTTACCGGAGACAACGGATGAAAACCCTGTTACTAAATCCCCCCTCGTTCGCGGGCTTTGACGGCGGCGCCGGCGCCCGGTATCAGGCCACCCGGGAGATAACCGCCTTCTGGTATCCGACCTGGCTGGCCTACCCGGCCGGTCTGATCCCGGAGAGCCGCCTTCTCGACGCCCCGGCCCACGGCGTTTCCCCGGAGGAGACGGTGCAAATCGCCGCCGATTTCGCCTTTGTCGTCATTTTTACCAGCACCGCGGGGTTCGCCAACGATATCCGGCTGGCGGAGCTCATGAAGACCGCCAACCCGGCGCTGCGGATCGCCATGGTCGGGCCTCACGTGACGGTCCTGCCGGAACAGAGTCTCCGGGCCGGGACCGCCGTCGATTTCGTTGTCCGGAAGGAGTTCGACCACGCCGTGGCCGAAATCGCCCGGGGGAAGCCGGCGGCGGAGATCGCCGGGATCAGCTTCCGCGAAGGAGAACGGATCGTCCACAACCCCGACCGCCCGCCCCTGGAAGATCTGGACTCCCTTCCCTTCGCCGTGGACATCTACAGGCGGGATCTCGATTTCCGGCAATACGACATCCCCTTCATCAAATACCCCTATGTCTCCTTCTACACCTCCCGGGGCTGTCCGGCCCAGTGCACCTTCTGTCTCTGGCCGCAAACCATGAGCGGGCACCGGATCAGGACCCGCTCCATAGGCAATGTCGTGGCGGAGTTGAAACGGGCATTCCGGCATTTTCCCGAGGCCCGGGAGATCTTTTTCGACGACGACACCTTTACCTGGAACCGGCAGCGGATCATGGAATTCTGCCGGGCCTTCAAACCGCTGGGTTTCACCTGGTCGTGCAATGCCCGGGTCAATACGGACTACGAGGTCCTCAGGGAGATGAAGGATGCCGGATGCCGCCTCCTGGTGGTGGGATTCGAATCCGGGGACCCGGTCATCCTGAAGAACATCAGGAAAGGCGCGACGGTCGAACAGGCCCGGGAACTGATGAAGAACTGCCGGCGGCTGGGCCTCCAGGTCCATGGCGACTTCCAGATCGGCCATCCGGGCGAGACCCGGGAGACCATCGCCAGGACCATCCGGTTCGCCGTCGAGCTCGATCCCGATACCATCCAGGTCTCCATATCCCATCCCTTCCCCGGCACCAGGTTCTACGACTACCTCGTGGCCAACGGCTACCTCGTGGCGGCGGAAATGGCCGATGCCCAAGGTCATCAGCTCCCGGTCATCAGCTATCCGGATCTGAGCCGCGATGAGATCGTGGCGGCGGTGCAGGATTTTTACCGACGCTATTACTACCGTCCCCGCATCATTTTCCGGATCCTCCGCGGGGCGCTGGGAAACAGCGACGACCGGCGCCGGATCGTGAAGGAAGGGAGGGAGTTTCTCGGTTTTCGCTCCCAGAGCAGGAAGAATATCCGCCATCTGAAGAGGGATCATTAATCCCGGTCTCATTCAGACAGTCATGCATGGATGTTCAAAGGAAGATCGGAAAAACTGACCCGCCGGATACCCAGTTCGGCCAGGGCGGCGGGGAACGCCGGGTCCGTCAAGGCGGCAAACTCCGCTTCATGACGGGCGCCCGGGGCCTCGGCGGTCAGCTCCGGACAACTCCGGGCGGCGGGATGGAAATACATCTCCGTAACCCCGGCGGGGAGCCGGGGCAGCAAGCGCAGGACCCGCGCCGACTCCATCCGTCCGGAATCCCTCATCCCGAAGATAAAGTCGTTGGCCCGCAACCCCGCCGCCCGGATCTTCCTCTTCAGGAGCCCGGTCCAGGGCAGGAGAAACAGTGAGGCCGCCAGTTGTCCCGCGCCGCCCTTCCGGAGGAGGTCCGGGGCGGCGCCGGACAGGGGCTCATAGGGCAAACGGACGGCCTTCAGACCATAGGCGGCGCCGATCTCGGTGATCAGGGCGAAGACCGTGGGGTGGAGATGGAGGTGCTTGTGGCAATTGACGTGATCGAGCGCCAGGCCGTACCCCCTAAACAGCTCAAACTGGGCACGGATCTCCCGGGTGAGTTGAGCCCGGACGGCTGGGCGGAAATAGAAATTAACCCCCGCCCGGAAGAGGCGGGAGGAGAGTTTCCCCTCAGGATCGATAAGAGCGGGGATTTCCGATGGAGATAGAACGGGCGGCGCTCCCGCCACCACGATATGGAGACCCACTTTCAGACCTGGAAGCCGGACCGCCCGCGCCACGGCGTCCCGAGTGGCCGGTGCCCCCACCATGAGGCTCGCCGTTCCCAGGACCCCCCGCCGATGAGCCTCCTCCACCGCTTCGTTTACTGCCGGAGAAAAACCGAAATCGTCAGCGGTGATGATAAGCGCCCTCATGATCAACCTGTCTTAAAAGTGGCCGTCTAACCGCCTTCAGGGCGGTGCCGCGATCATCGCACCCCGGCGAGCCGCCCATGCCGGTCCAGGACATATCGGGTGCCGCGCCATACGACGGTCCTGCTTACCAGCGCCGCCGCCCAGGAAAAAAACCCCGCCACATCCCGTACCGGGAGGAGCCACAGGGCTCGCCGTCCTTCCCGGTCCCGTAATACCCCCAGTAGGGCGGCCGCAGTCCCCAGGCGGATCACGATGGCGGTAACGAGGACGGCCATCCCCACACCGTCGGCAAGACGCAGGGCGGCGAAGAGGGCGGCAAAGGGAATGGCCCGGGTCACTACCGCGGCAAAAAAACCCGTGGGCCGGGCGGATCTGGTTTTCAGATCCCAGGACACCTGGCCCGCCCACCACCGGGCCGAACTCGGCAGATCTACGGTGATCACCACCTCCCGGGGGAGCAGGACCATCCTTCCGCCCCGGGCCAGGAGACGCCGCCCCATCTCGTAGTCCTCTGCGAGATAGTCCCCCAGGGCGGCAAATCCCCCCGCCGCCTCCAGATCCCGGCGCCGCAGCGCGACCGAGGCGCCGATGCAGAATGGCGCCGCATTGGTGACATAGGCAAAAATGATGTCGGGGATGAAGGCGGCGTTGTAGGTGAGGAGGCCCAGTTTTTCATACCAGGCGCCGGCGCCGGCGGCCCGGTACAGGGTGCAGGCATAGGCGACCTTCCCGCCCCCCGGCCCCGCGAGAGGGGCGACGATGCACCGGAGATAATCCTCAGGCAGGCGGACGTCGCTGTCGCTGATCACCAGGATGTCATGCCGGGCGTGGCGAAGGGCCCCAACCAGGTTGTTTATCTTGCCGTTGAACCCCACGACGACGTTCTCCACCGCCAGTTCTACCCGGTCGGGAAATTCCCGCCGGATCTCCTCCATCACCGGCAACGCCGGATCGTCCCGGTCCTGGACCGCAAGGACGACCTGATACCGGGGATAGTCCTGCCGGCAGGCGCTGCGGAGATTCTCCGCCAATCCCTTGTCGAGGCCGCGGAGGGGTTTGAGGATGGTGACGGGCGGCCAGCCTCCCGGCGGAACCCCGTCCCTGTCCATATGCCCGGCCAAAAATCTCTTTACGATCACGAGGCGGATGACTTCATAGACGGACCCGGCGATTACCGGGATCAACAACAGCGCCTGGGGAATGGAGATGTCCATAATGACGTCATGCCTCCCCGGGGACGGACCCGAAGCGCCCCGTCCCCGCCATGGCGGAACCGGAACCGCCCCGCATCTTGAATTCCCGGGCTATCGCCCCGGAGCGCAACGATTCCGCGCCCGCGGCGGCCCTGGGAGAGCTCATTGTAGATAGCCCTGCTGCCGGAACCAGGCGATGGCATCCCGAAAGGCCTCCCGGACCGGCCGGATCGTATAGCCGAGTTCACGCTGGGCCTTCGCAGTGGAGAAATACATCTTCTTCCGGGCCAACCGCACGCCCGTGAGATTGACCCGGGGTTCGGTGCGGGTGGCGAGGGACCAGGCTTCGGATATCGCGGCCAGGACCAGGACCAGGCCATGGGGCAGCCGGATCCGGGGCCGCCGGCATCCCGAGAGCGCGGCGATCTCGTCCAGGGCCTTCTTCAGGGTCATGTTGACGCCGCCCAGGATATAGCGTTCGCCGATCCGGCCCCGCTCCAGGGCCAGGAGGTGTCCCGCCGCCACGTCGTCCACATGGACGAAATTGAGCCCCGTATCCACATAGGCGGGCATCCGCCCGGAAACGGCGTCCACGATGATCCGACCGGTCGGCGTCGGCTTCACGTCCCCCGGACCTACCGGAGTGGAGGGATTGACGATGACCACCGGAGCCCCCCGCTCGGTGACGAGCTTCCGGACTTCGGCCTCGGCGATAAATTTCGAGCGCTTGTAATGACCGATCATATCCGCGGCGGTCACGGGGGTGTCCTCGTCGGCGGCACGGCCGTCGTGGTGCAGGCCCAGAACGGCCACGCTGCTGGTGTAAACTATCCGCTCCACACCGGCCGCGGCGGCCGCCATAACAATGTTCCGAGTCCCGGCCACGTTCGTCTCGTAAAGCTCAGCCGGACGGGGGACCCAGAGGCGGTAGTCCGCCGCCACATGGAAGAGAATACGGCAATCCCGCAGCGCCCGCTCCAGTGAGGGGAGATCCCGCAGATCCCCGACAGATGTTTCCACCGCCAGCCCCGTCAAGTTCCGCCGGTCGCCGCCCGGCCGGACCAGAGCCCGCACATCATGCCCCGCCGCCGCCAGTTGCCGCAGCACCGCCCCGCCGATAAAACCCGTAGCCCCCGTGATCAGGATTTTCATAATTCCTCGTGCCCCGTGCGCGGAAAAGGCTCAACCTGCCGGGGGAAAGACGCTCTCATCCCCGCCTGCCGCCCGCAACGTGCGGCAGGCGGCACGGAAGCTCCAACCCAGGGCAACTATACCCATGACTTCCCCCGGGTGACGGGCCAGACGGAGAAACATCCGTAAGGATCGCACCCGCCCGTATCTGTCGACGGCCGCCAGGACTCCGGGAGGGATGCTCATCCCCACCGGATCGGATATGGCCCGCACAGCAAGAAAAGGGATCCCCGCCTCACGGGCTACCGCCGCGACAGCGCCGCTCTCCATGTCCATGGCCACCGCACCGGTGGCGGTCGCCAGATTGATCTTGTCCTGTCCTGTCACCAGCATGGCGCGGCCCTGGACCAGCATGCCATTGCTCACGGTCAGAAAAGCGCCAAGGCGTCCGGTTACCCGTTTTCGCCAGGCACGATCAGTTGCAAAGGTTTCGCCGGCGTCATCGACCACCGTCTCCGGGACGACGAGGGTCCCGGCCGCGAGGTCCGCCGCCAGCCCCGCCGCGATCCCCCAGCTCAGAAGCGCCTCCGCGCCGTGATCGATTAGCTTCCGGGCGGCGCCGGCGGCACGCCCGGAACCGATGCCCGACAGAATCAGCAGCCCGGCGCCCCGGAAGGGAACCACGGTTTGCATCGGCACCACCCCCGGAGAGAGGATGCGGGCCTCCGCCGCCAGCGCGGCAACGATGCCCAGGCGCATCAATCCTTCTTCCGCCTCCATCATCGTTAGGGCACCTCCGACCTGATGAGTAGATTAACGGCCTCCCCGCTGTCAAGACAAAAAGAGTTCAGGATTTGGCGGAGCATGTCCGTGCCGGCGGGCGGCGTAAGCGGCGGCGGATTCCCCGGCCACCCAGCCCGTTGAGAAGGCGGCCTGGAGGTTGAAGCCCCCGGTGTCGGCATCGACGTCCAGAACTTCCCCGCAGAAATACAGACCCGTTGCCAGGCGCGATGCCATGGTCCGGGGATCCACCTCCGGCAGGGAAACCCCTCCCGCGGTGACAATGGCCGTCGCCATGGGAAGGGAGCTGGTGATCTCAAAGCACAGTGATTTTAGAACCGTCACTAGGCGGTCCCGTTCCGCCGCCGTAACTTGGTTGGCTGGCTTGTCCGGGGGAATCCCAGCTTGGGCCGCCAAGGGCGTCACAAATTTCCGGGGCAGGAGTCCGGCGAGAATCCCCCGGCATTGCCGCTTCCCATGGGCATCAAGGTCCCGCTGGAGGCGCGCCCGGAGCTGCCGGTAATCCAGGGCCGGCTTGAGATCGAGGGCGACGCTCACCGGTCCTTCCTCCAAGGCCTTAACGACGGCCAGGCTCATCAGCAACGTCACCGGACCACCGATCCCGAAATGGGTCATCATCATCTCCCCGCAGCGGCTCTCGATGACGGGCCTCCGGGCCTTCCTCCCCCCCGTTCCCCGGCCGACGTCCCGGTCGGGAATGAAGGCCGGATCGAAATCACCGGGTATCCCCCGGAAGGCCGTAAGCCGTATGTTGCGCAGGTTGACCCCCTGCAGGGACTTCGCCAGGACGGTTTCCCGGACGACGAGCGGCACCAGGGCGGGTCGGAGTTTTTCGATTCGGTGCCCGACGCCGCGGGCCAGCTCGAAGCCGTCACCGGTGGACCCCGTTGCCGGCCAGGTGGCGCCACCGGCAGCGACAATTACCGCGTCTGCAGGCAAGGTACCTCCCGCCGTCATCACCCCGGTCACCGCTCCCTCCCGCCGGACCAGGGAGAGGACCCGCTGCCGAGTCACGAGCTCCACCCCGTGCTCGTCCAGATAGCGCCGAAAGGCCTCAACCACATCGGTGGCCCGATCGGAAACGGGAAAGATCCGTCCGCCCCGCTCGGCCTTTGTCTCCACCCCATAGCGCCGCAACAGGACCAGGAGGTCTTCCCGGAAAAAGCGGTGAAAAGCCGCACGGAGGAATGAGCCGGCCGCTCCATACATGGGAATGAATTCCGGAAGCTCCCGGGTATTGGTGAGGTTGCAGCGCGTCTTGCCGCTCACGAGGATCTTCTTGCCCGGCCGCTCCGTTTTCTCCAAGAGGAGTACCCGGGCCCCGGCCTCGGCCGCCCGGCCCGCCGCCATCATCCCCGCCGCACCGGCGCCGATGACAATCACCATTCCCGCTGTTTCCTTCCAATCCGTCACCGGCGAATCACCCCCTTTCCCCATCACGGCGGGAACGATTACCCCCCTGTCCTACCGTATTTACCCCGGAATTGTCTTTTTTCCCCCCTACCGTCAAGAACGGCGGCTACAGCGATCAAGAAGAAAACAAAAGACGGGTGTCAAAAGGCGTTGTTGAACTCCTTGAGGTCACCGCCGGTGAGGCGGCCACGGATCTGATCGGGATTTTGGACAATATCGGCAATAATCTTTTTCATGTCGTTCAGGTTATTGGTAAACCGGCGGTGCAGCAGGTTTTTCACCTTCCCCCGGACCAACTTCATCAAGAAATCGGTGGCCTTGTTGTCCCCCTTCATGAAGGCCTCGAAGGTCCCCCGCACCCGCCGGCCGTCCCCGGTATACCGAAAACGAAAGATTCCTTCGGCGCTGATAAAGGACGGAATGGCCCAGTGATCGACGGACCCCCAGCCGTAGAAGCTGCGGCCGTCCGGCCTGGATTCGGTCATGGCCAGTTTTCCCTTAATGCCGGATGGATCGATGACCAGAACCCCCTCCTTTTGATCCTTCACCTCGTAGGCCGGCTGAAAATTATAAACATTCCACAACCTGGCCATGAGCAGCGGGTGGGCCAAAACCTTGTCCCAGATTTCCAGTGGCGCCTCGACGGCGAAATCGGTTCGATATTTGACCGTGGCCTGCTCCAGTACCTGCTTGGTCAGCAAATCTCGGTCGGCCCCGGCGCTGGGAACGGGGATGAACAATATCGAGACCAGGCTGAGCAAGCAAATAGAAAATTTCATTCAGGAATAGATATTCGAGCCGCGGGAGAAGGGATTGAAGTTGGTCCGGAAATCGTAGAAATCCTCCTGCTCCGCTTTTTTGAGGGCGTCGACGGCGGCGTAAGTCGCCGGAGTCATGATCACCTCGACGCCGACCTTGAACAGATAATTGGTCACCGCCAAGGTCATGAAAAGGGCGGCGGGGAAAACACCGCAGACAACCGCCACGGACACGAACACCATGGTGTCGATCCCCTCACCGACCAGGGTGCTGCCCACGGTGCGGGTCCAGAGCCAGCGCCCCCCGGTAAGGATCTTCATCTTCGCCAGGACGTAGGAATTGGAAAACTCTCCCAGCCAGTACCCCAAAAGGCTGGCCGCCACGATTCCTCCGGTGGTCATGCCGGACAGAACGGCATCGTAAGCCGCCTGCCCGGCCGTTTTCTCCCAAATTCCCTCCCCGGGCATGATTTTGACGAAATACAAAAGCAGGCTCGAAAGGATAAGACAGGAAAAGCCCATCCAGATCACCCGCCGAGATCGCCGGTAGCCGTAAACCTCGGTGAGGATATCGCCAAAGATATAGCTTACTGGAAACAGGATCGTGCCAGCATCGAAAGCCAACGGGATCCCGAACAGGGAGATGCCCCAATCTACGATCTTGGCCGAGGAAAGTATGTTGCTCATGACCACGACCATAACGAACAGAGCCATGATCATGTCATAGTATTTAAATGATTTTCTCTCCAAGTCCCCTCCTCTGATCTTTGCCGGGATAAAACCTCCGAACCAAGACGAATCGGCCGTCTCCTTCGGCAGATAGCTTGGACGATAAATGCGGTCACCACGGGGATGCGGTCAGAACCAGTCAAACCGCCCATCCCGCCGGGATTTCACCCCGTCTCCTCTCCGGAAAGCGTGGAGGAAAGGAATCGCAACCTTTCCGGCATTGGGGGGCTAACACGAAAACTCTCCGGTGGTCAAGGACATGATGCAAAATTCCTCAATTCATGGGGATTAATTCACCTTCCTCCCCGACGGCAGGAAAAACCATATTTGGGTGTTGTCATGAAATAGACTCATGTTTTCAAAAGCTTAGGATGTTCTTTCTTCGGCTTCCGCCCGGAGGTGGCATAATAATTGCGTCACCGAGTGGGAAAAACAGGAGTTCGTCGGTGACACGGTGGCTGTCAATATCTTTGAGTCTTCTTTGCATAGTCGTTGCGACCTCTCTGGCCGTCGGCCAGCCAGAACCTGGTCCGGCCAAGACGGCTACGGTGAAAACCGTCCCCATCAAACCAGCACCTAAAAAGGCTCCGCCCCGGGAGACGCGCATGCGGGCCACGGGAAAGGTCATTGAGATCTCTCCGACGGCGTTGAAGATCGAACGGAATGTCAAAGGCACCGTGGAAACCATGGATTTCGTCCTTCCCAAACCCCAGGACAAAATCGCCGTGGGCGATGAAGTCGGCGTCAACTACATCACGAAAGACCATCAACATATCGCCAAAAGGGTCGGCAAAGTCGCCAAAAAAAAGGTCTTCTCTCCTCCTAAAGGCATAAAGTCCCCACCGCCCTACCCGGCGGCCAAATAATCGTCCGGTCCGAACGAAGGCATTTTGCCGCCACTTCCCGGGGCGGCAAAAACTTCTTGCAGCTCCGGGAAGTTATGTTAAAGTCCCGGCCATGACCATTCGCACCCGCCTGATGCTCGTAACCGTCCTGGCCATAGCCATGACCATGGCCGTCTGGGGATGGGTGCAACTGCAAGTATTCGACAATCTCCTCACTGAACAGCAGGCCCAGCGCCTGGGAGAGCTGGCCGACACCGTAAGCACCTATTACGAATACTTCCCCACCCGCCGCGGTTTGTCCGCCCTCGATGCGACCTTGAAGGACCATGTCCAGACCGATCCCCGCCTGGCCCGCATCGATCTGCTGACCATCGAGAAAAGCGCCGTCGAATTCGTCGCCGGGGCCGGACGGATCGCCTACGACTGGCCGGAAAACACCATCGCCGCCGCCATCGAGACGATGAAGCCCCAGTATCTGAGCATCAATACCGAAGGCGGCCCCGCCCTGGCGCTGCTCTACCCCGATGTGTCGGAAAAGGACAGGAGCATCCATTTCGTAGGGATGATAAGTTTTTCCCAGACACGGACGGAGATTCTGGGCCGGGCCTGGGTGTTGCTGCTTTACAGCAGCATCGGCCTGTTGAGCGTCATCTTCATTGTCCTTCTCGTCAGTTACGACCGGCTGATCGGCCGGTCGCTGCGGACCATTATCAAGACGATCGACGAATTTCAGGAAGGAAACTACCGGCACCGCATCGACCTGAAAAGGCCGGATGAGTTGGGGCATCTGGCCACACATTTCAATGACATGGCCACGGAGATCGAGCAGGTCCTGGCAAGAAACCGGGAGCTGACCCAGCATCTGGAAAATCGCGTCCAGGAGGAGACGATCAAGGTAGTGGAGTTGCAGAATCAGGTCAACCAGCTCCAGAGACTCACCGCCATGGGTCATCTGACCGCCACCCTGGCCCACGATCTGGGAACGCCCCTGCATTCCATCGCCGGCCTGGCAAGGCTCCTCCTGGAAAGGGGCGGCTGGCCGCCTGACGTGAGCCGCAAGCTGGAGCTCATCGTGCAGCAAACCCAGCGCCTCCATGCGGTCATTCAGAACATCCGGCGGGTCACCCGGCCGCCGGAGCCCCACTTCGAGGCCACAACGGTGGAGGAACTCCTCAACGAAACCCTGCCGCTGGTGGAACCCCTGATTCAAAAAGCGAACATCGCCTTGAAGGTTGAGGCCCCGGAAGGACTGCCGCCGCTCCATGTGGATCGTTACCGGATTCAGACCGCCCTGATGAACCTTATCCAAAACGCCACCGAGGCCCTAACCGCAAGGGAAAACGGCGCGATAACCGTCATCGCCTCTCTCGACGCCCCGAACAGACGGATTGCCATTTCCATCGGCGACAACGGGCCGGGCATCCCCCCGGAGCTGCTGGCCAGAATCTACGAACCATTTTTCAGCACCCACGTGGAAGAACGGCTGCGCGGGTTGGGGCTGGCCATCGTCCAGGACATCATGAAAATCCATTCCGGCGCCCTGGAGATCTCCAGCAGCCCCGGCGTGGGAACGACGGCCAGCCTCTACCTGCCCGTGTACGATCAGACGGCGGGGTAATCCGTAATGAGGTGGCCGTAAGAATCCCGTCTATCGCCCCGGCAGGCGCATGAAGCGACTGATCCCGCCGATCGCCGCAAACGGGAAGTTCCCAATCTGCATCCGAAACAAGGAAGCCGCGGCGACAGGACGCGGTTTCAGGAGACGTGGTTATCGACGCCCCTTATCAATCCATAGCGCTGGATCTTGGTGCGGAGGGTCTTGCGGTCGATGCCCAGAGATTGGGCTGCCCGGGTCTGATTCCAGGTCACCTGTTGGAGGCATTGGCGGATCTGCTCCCGTTCCGCCTCCTCCAGCGGCGTCAACCCCTGGATGTCCGTCTTCTTCCGCCGCTGGAACCGTTCGGGAAGATATTCCGGCAGAATCAAACCGAACGGGGACAAGAGCAGCGTCTGCTGGAGGACGTTCTGCAGTTCCCGCACATTACCCGGCCAGTCATAGGCGAGGAAAAGCTCCATGACCTCATCGGATATCCGCACCGAAGACGATCCCAGCTTTTTCAGCAGGGACTCCACGAGTTGGGGCAGATCCTCCTTGTGCTCCCGGAGGGGCGGGATGTGGAGACGGACGACGAAACGGTAGAGGAGATCGGAGCGAAAGGTGCCTTTTTTTATCTCCTCGTCGATGTTTCGGTTGGCCGCCGCCAGGACCCGGAGTGATACATGGCGCACCGTGTGGCCGCCCAGGCGGCGGACCTCGCCGTCCTGCATGAAGCGCAGCAGCTTTGCCTGGAGTCCCGTGGACATCTCCGTAATTTCATCGAGAAAGATGGTGCCGTCCTGGGCGGACTCAATCAATCCGGCATGGGAGTGGTCGGCCCCGGTAAAGGCGCCCTTTTCGTAACCGAACAGCTCCGACTCCAGGAGGGTGTCGGGGATGGCGCCGCAATGAACGACGACGAAAGGCTTGTCCCGGCGGATGCTCAACTGGTGGAGGGATCGGGCCGTAAGTTCCTTTCCCGTACCGCTCTCCCCCTCAATGAGGACGCTGGCCTCGGCATCGGCCACCCGTGCCACCTGCTTGTAGAAGTCCACCATCGTCGCCGATGAGCCGATGAACTGATGGTCTTCCCGGATCTTCTGCCCCCCCCGGCCGCGCTTCTGACGCAAATCACGTACGTCGAGGACCTTTTTCACCATCTCCCGGATGGCCTCGGGCGAGAAGGGCTTGCTGATGTAATCCCAGGCCCCCAGACGCAGGGCGTTCATCGTCGTCTCCAGGGAGCCATAGGCCGTCATGAGGATCATGGGCAACTCCGGCCACTGCTCCCGGACGCGCTTAAGAAATTCCAGTCCGTCGATCCCCGGCATACGGATATCCGACATGAGAAGATCGTAACGGCTAAGATTGTCAGCCAGGGCGGCCTTCGCCGAAGTGAAGTACCGCACTTCATAACCCGCGCGGTTCAGGGCCTCTTGGAGAAATTCACAGGCCACCTCGTCGTCGTCGATTACCAGGATACGGATTTTCATCTCTCCCTACAGACCTTTTTGGACGATAAAATTGGCCAGATCAGCAACCCGGCAAGAATAGCCCCACTCGTTGTCATACCAGGCCACGACCTTGGCCAGATTTTCCCGGAGGACCACGGTAAACTCCAGATCGATTACGGAGGAATGTTCATTACCCCGGAAGTCCGTGGAAACGAGCCGTTCCTCCTCGCAGGCCATGATCCCCTTCAGGGATTTCCGCGACGCCATGACAAGGACCTTGCGGAGGTAATCCGTTGTGGTCTTAGTCTTCAACTCCGCCGTGAAGTCCACGATAGAAACCGTGGGCGTGGGCACGCGGAGGGAATAGCCGTCGAAGCGCCCGGCCAGATCGGGAATAACGAAGGCCAAGGCCTTGGCCGCCCCGGTGGTGGTGGGGATGATGTTCTGGGCCGCTGCCCGGGCCCGGCGCAGATCCTTGTGGGGCAGATCGAGGATCCGCTGGTCGTTGGTATAGGAATGGACCGTCGTCATCATACCCTTCTCGATCCCGAAGACCTGGTGGATCACCAGCACCGGCGGGGCGAGGCAGTTGGTGGTGCAGGAGGCGTTGGAGATGATATGGTGCTTCTGGGGAACATACTGTTTGTGGTTGACCCCCATGACGATAGTGATATCCTCCTCCTTGGCGGGGGCGGTGATGATAACCTTCCTCGCCCCACCCTGGAGATGGGCCGCCGCCTTGGGCCCGGTCAGGAAAAGACCCGTACTCTCCACTACGATGTCCACCCCCTCGTCATCCCAGGGTATGGACGCAGGGTCCCGGAAGGCGAAGTTTCTTATCTGCTGGCCGTTGATGACGAAACAGTCCTTCTTCACTGTCACTTCTCCCGGAAAGCGGCCGTAATTGGTATCGTATTTGAGCAGATGGGCGTTGGTCTCCACATCGAAGAGGTCGTTTACCGCCGCCACCTGCAGGGTCTGGGGATACCGCTCCATGACGGCCTTGAGGACCTGCCGTCCAATTCTTCCGAATCCGTTGATACCCAGGCGAATCATTCTTCTTACCTCCTCAATTGTCGTCGATGCGGTATTTGTGGGCCGCCATAAGATCGCAGCGCACCTGGAGGAGCTGGTGAAGGCGGGCGTTTTCGATGGCGATGGCGCTCAGATGGGACACCGCCTGCAGGAACTTGAGTTCCCTCTCGCTGAACTCCCTGATCCGGTCGCTATACCCCCGCAAGACGCCGATGGCCTTTTTTTCCACCATCAGCGGCGTCACCAGGACCGACTTGATGCCTTCCGCCCGGGCCTTCTCCCCGTATTGGAAGCCCTTGTCCGTCTGGGCGTCCCGGAGATAGATCGTGCGGCCCCGGAGGGCCTTCCTGTCCACCCCGCTTTCGTCTACAAGGATCGGTCCCTTGTGGATATAATCCTCGGAGAGCCCGTAAGCGCCGCCAAGGACGAGTTTTTTTTCCCGGTCGTCGAGGAGTCTGATGCTGGCGGCCTTGAGGTCCATGGCCTGGACCACCGACTGGACTATCTTTTCCAAGACCCGCGCCGGTTCGAGGGAGGCATTGATCACGCTGGCCACTTCATACAAAGCGGTAAAAAAATCCATCTCCTTCTTCTTCATCCCCACACCTCCTCCAATGGTCTTTACTGAATCCTTAATATTTTTTTCTCATGATGACAATTATTTATTGAAGGTTTTGGACAAAATAGGGGGTGTTCAGGCGGCGACGACTGGCGAGCAGGACGGTGGAAGGCGCTTTTTCCCTTCCCGGCGTTACCTCCGAACCCTCGTTGAGGAAGCGCCAGGAACCCCGGAAGGTAGGGGCGGCGAGGGTCCGGTCCAGCAGGGCCAGAAAGCTCTCCCGGGGTATCGGCTCCGCCCCCAGGCGGCGGAGATGTTCCGTATAGACCTGGCAGTCGATGACCTGGAAGCCCCGGACGGCCAGTTTTCCCACCAGGGTGACGAGGGCCACCTTGGAGGCGTTGGCGACCCTGCTGAACATGGACTCCCCGAAAAAGCACCTCCCCAGAGAGACTCCATAGAGGCCGCCGACGAGCCGCCCCTCCCGCCAGGCCTCCACGGAGTGGGCCAAGCCTAACTGGTGGAGGCGAATATAGGCGGACACCATCTCCGGGGTGATCCAGGTCCCCTCCCCGCGCCGCCGCTGCTCCCGGCAGGCCGTCACCACGTCCGCGAAGACGGTATCGAAAGTGACGGCAAAGACGCCCTTTCTCAGTATCCGTTGCATGTTTCGGGAGATCCGGAGGTGATCTGGAAAGAGAACGAAACGGGGATCCGGAGACCACCAGAGGATTGGTTCCCCTTCGGAAAACCAGGGAAAGATCCCCTGACGATAGGCGAGCAGGAGGCGCTCAGGGGTAAGATCGCCGCCGACGGCCAGTAGGCCCCCATCCGCCGCGAGGCGGGGCGGGGGGAACATCAGTCGTTCAGTGAGCCGGAATACAGGCATCGAGGATCGCCAGGTCGATCTTGTCGTCCGCCACATCGACGCAGACCCGGCCCCCGGCCATGAGTCGGCCGAAGAGGACCTCCGTGACGAAGAAGTCCTTGACCTCCTCCTGGATAAGCCGGGCGATCTGGCGGGCCCCAAAGTCATCGGAATAGCCCTTTTCCGCCAGCCACTCCACCGCGGCGTCGGTCGTCTCCAGGGTGACTCCCTTTTCCGTCAGTTGCTGCTGGAATTCCCGGAGCTGCTTCTTCACGATGCTGATCACGTCCGCCCGCGTCAGTCCGTTGAAGGTCACCATGGCATCCAAGCGGTTGCGGAATTCGGGGCTGAAGATCTTCTTGATGGCTTCGCTTACCGCCTGGCGGTTGATACGCCGTTCCCCGAAGCCGATCTCCACCCGGCCGATGTCACGGGCCCCGGCATTGGACGTCATGATGATGATAACATTGCGGAAATCAGCCTTACGGCCGTTGTTGTCCGTGAGCGTCGCATAGTCCAGTACCTGCAGGAGGGTATTGAAGATATCCGGATGGGCCTTCTCGATCTCGTCGAGGAGGAGGACGGCATGAGGAGTCTTCCGGATGGCCTCCGTCAGGAGTCCCCCCTCCTCGAAGCCCACATAGCCGGGCGGGGCGCCGACCAGCCTGGATACGCTGTGTTTTTCCTGATATTCCGACATGTCGTAGCGGTGCAGGGGGATACCCAGGGAGAGGGCCAGTTGCCGGGCCAGTTCCGTCTTTCCGACTCCGGTGGGACCGGCGAACAGAAGAGACGCCACGGGCTTGTTCACATCCCCGAAGCCCGCCCGGGAGCGGCGGATGGCCTGGACGACCCGGTCGATGGCCTGATCCTGGCCGAAGATCCGGGTCTTCAGCTCCATATCGAGAAAGCGGAGGCGCGCCCCTTCCGAC
>JAKQIZ010000040.1 GCA_029561465.1 Deltaproteobacteria bacterium
CTTCGGACCCGCATCCGGGGCCCATGGATCCTGGGCATAGGCCGGGGAGGCGAAGAGGTCGAAAATCCGTGGCGGTTCATAGGGAAGTTTGGTCTTCGATTTTAAGTCCTCGCCCATATCCTCTCTCCTTTACATTTCGTGGCCTTCCGGGGCCGAAAGACTACGAAAGCAACAGACCCCGGTTCCGCAAATTCAATGCCGTCAGGAGGACGTCCCGGCCACACCGGGCGGGGGTGACGTCGAAGCGTCTGCTTACGTCGTAAACGATGTCCTGGAGCTTTCGCGATCCGTCGCACCGTGTCCAGATATACCCGGCGGTGGCGTTGAGTTTCAGGATGGCCGCTTCCCGGGACCGGGAATGAAGGATTGTATCCCCGCCCCTGTTTTCCGCCACGATATCCGGATTTCTTACCGGAGTGGCATGCATCCAGAGGCCATAGCGCATTTGCCGCCAGAGTCCCGTCAGGATGCCGCCTTCCTTTGTCAGGAAGGAGGCGCCGGTGATGCACAGCGCCGTCCCCGCCGCAAGTTTGAAAAGCGATCTTCTCTGGATGTCCATGATTCATTCCCCCCGTTGAGGCAAGTCTGACGGCATCGTAAAAAGTCCGGATGCTTCGTTGCGCTTCATCCCTCGTCACTGCGACGTACGTCCCAGTACGCCTCATTCCTCAGGATTCGCGCGCCTTGCCTCTGGAGCTTTTTACGATGCCGTCCCAAATGGGACATTTTTTGACCTTTTACGATGTCGGCAACATTGGAAATTATTTATTTGTCTAAATAATGAGGCATTATAGACGGAAACGGGATCAATGTCAATACGGCGGCATTGATTCCACCGTCGCATGTTGAGGAGTTTCTCGCCGATCGGCGAGAATATCCCCAATTTGTCCTGTTCTCTCCTCCCTGGGGCGACAGGGAAATCTTTCCATAAGCAACCGCCCGGGTAATCATTAACCGTCAGAATTCAAATCGTTCCGTCCGATTCCCTTTTCTGATGTCCTGGCCCTGGTCCCGCCGGCATGATCTTTGCCGTGGTGGTGCACATAACAGCAACGGGAGGATGCCATGATCACAGAGAAACAAGGGTTGTGCATGAATTGTGCAAATTCCCAGGATTGTGCGCTGGTTTCCATAATAAGTGCCGCGCTCGGTGTCCGGTTTTGCGAAGAATATGAAACGGTTCAACTTGCGGCTGATGCCTCGTCGCCGGAGAGAACATCCCCAGGATCCATCCCGCGCACCCACTCCGGAATGCTTGGCCTTTGCGGCAATTGCGATCATTATCCGGGTTGCACCTACCCAAAACCGGCAGCGGGGGTATGGCACTGCGAGGACTATCGGTAGCAGCGAGGAGAAATACGGCGAGGATGTTGGGATTGCTTTGCCTGGAAAGGAATAGAAATGTCATCGGAAGAAATTGAAAAAATTATTTCAAGTCATGCGGACAGACAGGGATCGATCATCGCCATCCTTGAGACCATCCAGAACCGCTACCGGTATCTCCCGGAAGAGGCCTTGAGGATCGTCGCCCGCCGGACGGGAAGGAGCCTGGTCGATGTTTACGGGGTGGCGACCTTCTATAAGGCCTTCAGCCTGAAGCCCCGGGGGAAACATTTAATTTCCGCGTGCCTGGGAACGGCCTGCCATGTCCGTGGCGGCCAGGCCATTGCCGAGGAATTCATGCAGCAACTCCAGATCACGGCCGGTGAAACCACCCCCGATAAAGAAATCACCTTTGAAACGGTCAACTGCCTTGGGGCCTGCGCCTTGGGTCCTACCGTCGTGGTGGACGGTCATTATTACCCCCATGTAACCAAAAGCCAGGTCAGGGAAATCATCGCGGATACCCTTGAGGGCATGGAAAAGATCGCTGCGGCAACCAACCGCAGGATATTCCCCATCCATGTCGCCTGTCCGACCTGCAAAAAAAGTCTCATGGATTACGACCAGCGCCTCGACGGCCATCCATCCATCAAGTGCGTGGTTTCTTTCAACGGCAGGAAAGGCCGGCTCGGCCTGTCTTCTCTCTATGGCAGCCGCGCCATTGCCTCGGAACTTGAAATCCCCATGAACGAGTTGTCCCGGTTTTATTGCCCCCACTGCCACGAAGAGCTGCCGCATTATTCAAACTGCGCGGAATGCGGCTCACCAATGGCCGCCCTGTACATCCGCGCCGGCTGCGCCTATGAAGTATGTACGAGCCGGGGCTGTCACGGCCATCTGCTGAATCTGGATCAAACCAACATGACATAAGATCGATAAAGGGAAATAAAATGTATACTTTTCAGACTATTGCCGAATTCAAGGCGTATCGTAAATCCATTATGGACGCCGAAGACAAGCGGAAGCCATGCCTCGTCATCTGCGGGGGAACCGGGGGTCAGGCCAGCGGCTCGAACGATCTGATCCGGATCATCAAACGTCAGATATTGGAGCAGAATCTGCATGACCAACTCTCCCTCCGCATCACCGGATGTCTTGGCTTCTGTGAAATGGACCCCTTCATCATCGTCGAACCGGGGTATAATCTGTATCCGAAACTCAAGATGGAAGACGTGCCGCGGATTGTCGAAGCCGCCGTGAAAGGCGAGGTTATCGAAGAACTCCTGTACCGGGAACCGGGCTCCACGGTCGTCCGCTTTTCCGAACAGGATATCCCGTTTTTTCAAGGGCAAAGCCGGATCGTTCTCGGGCAGAACCAGCATGTCGATCCGATCCGGATCAATGATTACCTGAAGATAGGGGGATATGCGGCCCTGGAAAAGGCATTGGCAAAGCCGGATCGGAAATGGATTGTCGACGAAATTCTGAAATCAAAATTACGGGGGCGCGGCGGGGCCGGTTTCATGACGGGGAAAAAATGGGAAATGGCGCGCAGCCAGCACCGTCCTTTCGGCAGAAAATACGTCATCTGCAATGCCGACGAGGGAGATCCCGGCGCCTATATGGACCGGAGCATGCTGGAGGGCAACCCCCACGCCATCATCGAGGGGATGATCATCGCCGCCCTCGCCATGAAGGCCACCCACGGAATCATCTATGTGCGCACGGAGTATCCCCTGGCCATCAAGCATGCGACTATCGCCATCAGGGAAGCCGGCCGGATGGGGCTCCTGGGGAAGAATATCTTGGGCCAGGGTTTCGATTTCGAAATCGAGATTTTTCACGGTGCCGGCGCGTTTGTCTGCGGCGAGGAGACGGCGCTCATCAAATCCATCGAAGGAAAAATGGGCGAACCGCGACAGCGTCCCCCCTATCCCATCGCCAAAGGCCTTTTCGGCTGTCCCACCTGCATCAACAATGTGGAGACCCTGGCGAATGTCCCCTACATCATCAACCACGGCGCGGACGCCTATTTGAAGATCGGCACGCAGAACAACGCCGGTACGAAGATATTCTCCCTGGTCGGGAAAATCAAAAATACCGGGCTGGTCGAAGTTCCCCTGGGGACCACCATCAGCAAGGTCGTTTATGAAATTGGCGGCGGCGCCTCCGGCACGGCGAAGATCAAGTCCATCCAGACGGGAGGGCCTTCCGGCGGCTGCATCCCCGCCTCCATGTTCGATCTGCCCATCGATTATGACAGCCTGGCGAAAGTCGGGTCCATTATGGGATCGGGCGGCATGATCGTTATGGACTCGAACACCTGCATGGTCGATGTGGCCAAATACTTCATGAATTTCTTACGGGACGAGTCCTGCGGCAAGTGCTTCACCTGCCGCAAGGGGACCCAGCGGCTTTATGAAATACTCGAGGACATCACCCTCGGGAAGGGTACGCCGGAACATCTGGTGCTTCTGGATGAGTTGGCAAGGACCGTAAAGGATACCACCATGTGCGGCCTCGGCCAGACCGCCGCCAATCCGGTCCTCAGCACGCTCAAGTATTTCCGGGAGGAATATGAGCGGCACATCAACGATAAACGGTGCGACGCCTTTGTCTGCAAGCAGTTGACGGGCGCCCCCTGCCAGGCCGCCTGTCCCGTGGACACCGAACCCTGGCGGTATGTGGCCATGATCGAAAAAGGCGATTACGAGGAGGCCTACCGGGTGATCCGGTCCGCAAACCCGTTCCCGGCCGTAAGCGCCCGGGTCTGTGACCGCAAATGCGAAAGCCGTTGCAGCCTGGGGACGAGCGGAGGGGAGGCCGTAGCCATCCGCGCCTTGAAACGCTTCGTGACGGACCGGGTAAAGCCGTCGGTCTATAAACCCGTTCCCGCAAAGAAGAAGCGGCAGAAGGTGGCCGTCATCGGCGCCGGTCCGGCAGGCATAACCGCCGCCCACCGTCTTTCCTTGCTGGGATACGGCGTGACGATCTTCGAGGCGGAGGACCGGCCTGGCGGCATGCTGACTTGCTCTCTGCCGGCCTATCGACTGCCTCAGGATATTGTCGATAAGGAAATCAAAACCCTCGTAAACAAGAACATCAAAATAGAATACGGCCGCGTGCTGGGAAAAGACATTACCATCCATGACCTGTTTGTCGATAAATATGACGCGGTCTTCCTGGCCTTCGGCGCCCACGAAAGCATGCGCCTCGATCTCAAACATGAAGATGTTGACGGCATCTATCCTTCCATTCAGTTCCTGAAAGCCTTCAACATGAGAGGCGAAGAGCTGGCGCGGGGACATGTGGGCGTCATCGGGGGAGGCAATTCGGCGGTGGATGCGGCGCGTGTCGCCCTCCGTCAGAAGGATGTCGCGAGCGTCTCCCTTTTCTACCGGCGCACTCGTGAAGAAATGCCCGCCTATGAAGAGGAGGTCGAAGCGGCCCTGGAGGAAGGCGTGCGGATTGAAACCCTGATCTCACCCGTGAAGATTCTCGTCCGCCAGGAGGAAATCGAGGCGGCCGTCCGGGAAGGCGTCGAACTGGAAACGCTTGTTTCACCCATAAAAATCCATTCCAGAAAAGGCCATCTGGTGGACATCGAGTGCATTCGCAACCAACTGGGCGATGTGGACGCCACGGGAAGGCACAAGCCGGTGCCCATCCCCGGAAGTGAGTTCAAGGTCAAACTCGATACGCTCATCGTGGCCATAGGCGAAAAACCGAAAAGCGAATTTCTGGCCGGCCTGGGTCTGGAAATCGACAAGAGCGGCCGCATAAAAGTGAACCCCAAAACCCTCGCCACCAATCTGAGAGGGGTATTCGCGGGCGGCGATCTGGTGACCGGTCCGAACACGGTTATCGACGCCATTGCGGCGGGGAAAAAGGCGGCGGAAAGCATCGATTTGTACCTGCAGAAGAAACCACTCATAAAGCCGGCCAGACCAAAGCTTCCCGATGTTTACATCGCACCGGCGCCCGGCGATGAATCGGAATCGATAACGAGGGTCCGGGCTGTGAATCCCGCCCTGACGCCGGCCGAGCGGGTAAAGAATTTCCGGGAGGTGGAAATGTCTCTGCCGGAAAACTCGGCCCGGGAGGAGAGCAGACGCTGCCTGCGCTGCGACCTGGCGTTCACCGAAGAAAAGTCCGCGGCCATGCCGGTGCAGGCTGCGATGGAAGGAGCGTAACATGATCAACCTCACGATTAACGGGGTATCTGTATCCGTCGCAAAGGGCACCACCGTCCTTGAGGCCGCACGGTATTTAGGTTTCCCCATTCCCACGCTGTGCCACAAGGAGGGACTTACACCCTACGGGGCCTGCCGACTCTGTGTGGTGGAGATCGGCAAGGCGCCGCAAACCAGATTGGTTTCATCCTGCACCTATCCCGTCGAAGAGGGGCTAATCGTGCGCACCGCCTCGGAGCGCGTGGTGAAGGCGCGACGAATCATCATCGAGCTGCTGCTGGCATCCTGTCCGCAATCGAAAATCATCCAGGACCTTGCCTCCCGCCACAACGTACGGCGGCAGCGTTTCCGGCAGGAACATGAGGACTGCATCCTTTGCGGGTTGTGCGTGCGCATGTGCAAGGAACAGATGATGGCCGGGGCCATCGGGTTCCGGGGCCGCGGACGGGAGAGAAGCCTCGGGACGCCCTTCAATGTTAAATCGGAAGTCTGCCGCCTCTGCGGCGGATGCATGGAGGTCTGTCCGGCCTGTCAGGCCCGGTGCACTTTTAACGAACCGGAAAAAGCGGTTTGCGGAGGCTGCGCAAACCTGAGTCCGCCCTGCATCGAGAAGGAACAGTTTCATGATATGATGTGTTACATGACGCCCTGCGTGGCCTGCGAAATCAAGAAGTGACCAAATCCAGAAAGGAGTATTATATATGTCTTTTTCAAGAATAAATACCTCCAGCGCAACCCTCACCAAGAACCGGACGGAAGAGTCCATCACGCCGTCGTCGGGCATGTGCGTCACCTGCATCGACGGTTGCATCGGCATGTGTGAAATAGGAAAATCCGCATACCGCGGCCATGAGGTTATCTATCCCCAGCCTTTTGGCGTGATCACCACGGCGGCAGAAAAAAGCTATCCCGTCGATTACTCCCATTTCAATATCATGGGAACGGCCGCCGGGGCGTACGGCATCGAGGCCGACAGCGACAAAGCGATTTTCCCCGCCGTTAATCTGGAGGTGGCCATCGGTCATGACCAGGGCATTAAATTCCGGCTGCCCTGGCTGATCTCCGGCATCGGCTCCACCAATATCGCCAAGAACAACTGGGAAGGCCTGGCCATCGGCTCCGCCCTGGCGGGAACAGGGCTGACCATCGGGGAAAACGTGGTCGGCATGGATCCCGAGGCCACCTTCAAAAAAGGCAACATTGTCGATACCGTCGATCTGAAGCGCCGTGTCAAGCTTTATACGGACTATCAGAAGGATGGCTATGGCGCGATTATCGTCCAGGCCAATCTGGAAGACTGCCGCTTGAAGGTTCATCAGTATGCGATCGAGAAACTCGGGGTGAAGTGCGTGGAACTCAAATGGGGCCAGGGCGCCAAGGACATCGGCGGCGAAGTGAAGATCAAGGATTTGAAAAGGGCTCAGATGCTCCAGGACCGCGGTTACATCGTTATCCCGAATCCCCATGACCCCAACGTGATCAAGGCCTTTGAAAGAGGCACCTTCAAAGAGTTCGAGCGGCATTCCCGGGTGGGCATGGTGACCGAAGAAGGTTTCGCCGCGACGATCGAGGGACTGCGCAAGGCCGGGGCAAAATATATCTTCCTCAAGACGGGGGCCTACCGTCCCGTCGATCTGGCGCGCGCCATTGCCTTTGCGTCGAAATACAAGCTGGATCTGCTGACTGTGGACGCCGCCGGCGGCGGCACCGGCATGAGCCCGTGGCGGATGATGAACGAGTGGGGCATCCCGCCGGTGGAACTGCATACCCTCACCTATCAATACGCCAAACATTTGGCGGAAAGGGGAAAATATCTGCCGGCCATTTCCGTCAACGGCGGCTTTACCTTCGAAGACCAGATATTTAAAGCCCTGTCTATGGGCGCTCCCTTTGTGAAGATGGTGGGCATGGCCCGGGCGCCCATTGCGGCGGCCATGGTGGGCAAGACTATCGGCCAGACCATCGAGGCCCAGCAGGTTCCCGTTTATATCGAACGCTTCGGAAATTCAAAGGACGAAATCTTCGTAACCGCCGGCGAGCTGCGTCATGAACTGGGCAATAAGGAATTCGAGCGGTTGCCCACCGGCGCCATCGGTCTTTATACTTATTACGAGCGATTGGCCCAGGGGCTCCGCCAACTCATGGCGGGAAGCAGGAAGTTTGCCCTGCAGTATATGTCCCGTAATGATCTGGCCGCCCTTACCCCGGAGGCGGCGCGCATCAGCGGCATCAATTACATCATGGATGTGGACAAAGAAGAGGCGGCCAAAATTCTTGACTTCTAGGCGCATGAAAAGGCCTCTCCGGTGCGATTGCCTCCCGGAGAGGCATACCCAAAATTCATCAATGATTGACGACATCGTAAAAAGTCCATATGCGGCGTTGCGCTTCATCCTTCGTCACTGCGACGTACGCACAAGTACGCCTCATTCCTCAGGATTCGTGCGCCTTGCCTCTGGAGCTTTTTACTTCGTCGTCTCCATCATGACTTTTTACGAATTCATCAATGATTGATATTGCCATATGAAGCATCTCTTTAATGTCGAAGACGTCGAAAGAAAGAGTCTCCATATCCTTAAAATTTTGAGTGAAAGCCCGAATCCCGTGGGGTCCCGCATCATTGCCGGCCGGATGAAGGACAGCGGCCTGGACTTGAGCGAGAGGACGGTCCGATACCATCTGAAGTTTATGGATCAAAAAGGGTTGACCCAGCTCGTCGGCCGGCGCGACGGACGGATGATAACGGATCACGGCAAAGACGAACTGTTGAATGCACGCGTCCACGATAAAGTCAGCCTGTGCAGTTCGCGCCTCGATATGCTGGCCTTCAAGACGAATTTCGATTTGTCCACCGGGCAGGGAATGACGCCGGTCAACATTTCCTTGTTTGCGAAAGACCGATTCAATGACGCCCTGAATGCCATGAAACCTGCCTTTCAGAATCAGATGGCCGTAAGCGATCGCGTTGCCGTTGCCGAAGGCGGCGAAAAACTGGGCGACGTCATTATTCCGGATGGTAAAATCGGTTTGGCAACGGTGTGCAGCATATTAATCAACGGCATTCTCTTGAAAAACGGCGTCCCCGTTGATTCCAAATTCGGAGGGATTCTCCAGGTGAAAAACGGTGTTCCACTACGTTTTGTCGAGCTTATCCACTATGCCGGATCATCCCTGGACCCTTCGGAAGTCTTTATCCGCGGCAAAATGACCGCTGTCAAAGACGCCTTGGATAAAGGCGATGGGAAGATACTTGCCAACTTCCGTGAGTTCCCGGTGGCCTGTATACCTCTGGTGATGGAACTTATCGAAGGCATCCGGGCCATCGGTCTGGGGGGAATCCTGGCCGTCGGCGATATCGGCAATCCCATTTGTGAGACGGCCGTCGGAGTTCATAAAGCAGGGATGATTTTAATCGGCGGCTTGAATCCGGTGGCTTGCGCGCATGAACAGGGCATAGACGTGGACAACTTTGCCATGACGACGGTGATGGAGTTCCGGGACATGCGGCATGTATCGGAACTATAAATAACAAAACCCATCTCCGTCCTTTTCCCCGGTCCCCGCTTGCATTTTTTCGCTGATTCTGGTAAATGAAATGATCAGAATTACAGAGAAAACAGGCTCTTCTTGCCCGTTCATCTTATGGGTCGGCGGATAGCATGCGTTCCCGCCCGAAAACGGGATGTCGAGCGGCTGGACAAGGTGGATAGTTGACCGTTCCGAAGGCACAGCTTAATGATCACCAACAAAAAAAGACGATGACCCCCGAGCAGGGGCGCAAGTCGGTGCGCGGTCCCGCCGCCGTTTCGCAGGCCAACCTGCGGGAGCGCGTAAAGGAACTGACTTGCCTCTACGGCATCGCGCAGATCGCCTCGACCTTCGATCTTTCCCTGAAAAGCAAATTGGCGGCTATCGTTCGGCTCCTCCCTCCCGCCTGGCAATATCCGGAACGGGCGTGCGCCCGGATCACGATTGACGGACAGGCCTTCCCGACGCCGAATTTTCGGGAGGGGGCCTGCCGGCAGACCGCGAACATATGCATTGCCGAGAAAAAACGGGGCGCGGTGGAGATCCATTATCCGGATGACCGCGGCATGATCGGAAAGGCCCCCTTTCTCACCGAAGAGCAGCATCTGATCGACAATATCGCCGGGCAAATCTCCCTCATGATCGAGCATGAAGAAGCCAGAACCGCCAAAGCGGAACTTCAGAAACAACTGATCAAAGCCGATCGGCTGGCGGCCATCGGCCAATTGGCCGCCGGCGTGGCCCACGAACTCAACGAGCCGTTAAATGCCATTTTGGGGTTTGCCCAGCTCACCCAGAAATCGCCGGAGCTGCCCGCCCAGGCACGGAAGGATATCGAAAGAATTACCAATGCGGCCCTGCACGCGCGCAATATCATCCGGGAGTTGTTGATTTTTGCCCGCCAGGGCAAACCGGGGAGCACCCAAGTGAACCTGAACCAGATCATCATGGAAGATCTGAACCTCTTTGCGCCCCTGTGCGAGAAAGCCGGCGTGGAACTCCGGCGGATCGTCGCTCCTGACCTGCCGGAAATCACGGCCAATAAATCTCAGATCCGGCAGGTCATATCCAACCTGATCGTCAACGCCCTGCAGGCCATGCCCGGGGGAGGCATCCTTATGCTTCAGACCTCCTTTGACGCAACCTCCGTGCGCCTGCGCGTCGATGATACCGGGATCGGCATAAAGGATGAGCTTAAAGACAGCATCTTCCTGCCCTTCTTTTCCACAAAGGATGTGGACCAGGGGACAGGACTCGGACTTTCGGTGGCGCACGGCATCGTGTCTTCACACGGAGGCGAGATATGCATCGAAAACAAGACCGGGAAAGGGGCCTGCTTTTGCGTGACCTTTCCCCGCCATCCGGAAACCGTCACGAGGGAAGAGTCGCTTTGAAAGGCTCACGAAACAAACGCATCCTCGTCGTTGACGACACCCCAGCCGCCATAGACATTCTTCAACGCAATCTCGTATCTAAAGGCCATTGCGTCTTTACGGCTGCCAATGTCGTGGATGCCGTGAAGATTCTGGAAAACGCGTCCATCGACCTCGTCATTACGGACTACAAGATGCCGAGGATCAGCGGTTTGGACCTGATCCGCCACATCCGTGCCAACTTTCATGAGACCGAGGTCATCATGGTGACCGGTTACGCCTCCGTGAAGGGGGCCGTCGAAGCGGTCAAGATGGGCGCGGAGGAATACCTGCCCAAGCCGTTTACGGACGAAGAGCTCTTCAGCGCCGTGGACCGGGCCCTCAACAAACAGGAACTGCGCAGAATCGTTCAGAACGGGAAGCCTCACGGGACGGTCGATACCTTCGGCATCATCGGCAAATCGAAGCCGGTGCGGAAATTGCTCACGGAAATTGAAAAAGCCTCCCGATCTTTGGCGACCGTCCTGGTTCTGGGTGAAAGCGGGACCGGCAAGGAACTGGTTGCCCGGGCCATCCATTACAGCAGCAGGCGGGCAGCGGCGCCATTCGTTCCCGTCAACTGCGGCGCTATCCCGGAGCGGCTTCTGGAAAGCGAGCTCTTCGGCCATGTCAAAGGGGCCTTTACCGGCGCCAATGAGTCGCGGGCAGGTTTTTTTCAAACGGCCGACGGCGGCACCATCCTGCTGGACGAGGTCAACGAGATGAGTCCGGCCATGCAGGTGAAGCTCCTGCGGGTGCTTCAGGACAAGCAGGTCTGTATGGTCGGCGCAAGAAAGACGCAGCAAATAGATATCCGCATCATCGCGTCGAGCAATAAGGATCTGAGAGCACTGGTCGATAAAAATCTCTTTCGTGATGACCTCTTCTTCCGCCTGAACGTCATTACCATTACGGTCCCCCCCTTGAGAGAGCGGCCGGATGACATCGCCCTGCTGATTACCCATTTTACTGAAAAGTATGTGGAAGAAATCGGGAAGCGCGCCCCGGTCTTTACCGATGAAGTGCTGCGAGCTTTCATGGGTTATGGCTGGCCGGGGAATATCCGGGAGCTCGAAAACCTCATCCAGCGTCTCATTGTCATGACGGACGGGAAAAAGATAGATCTTCCCGACCTGCCTTCCTTCATGCGCTTTTCAGTCATGCCTGGGACCGTCCCGCTCCGGTCGCTGGCCGAAGAGGAAAACGCCTATATCCTCAGGGTGCTGGCCAGTGTGGGCGGCAACAAGTCGCGCGCCGCGGCGATCCTGGGGATCGACCGCAAAACCCTGCGGGACAAGCTGAACAGTGCTGATTCCTGATCGTTGATGAACTCGTAAAAAACCTGTTCCGATTATCTGCTTGACCGGGAAGCTTACGGGTATTTCCGGCGGATATCTACGAATTCTTCCTCGAAAGCCTACTCAATAATTCCTTTTACGGAGCGGGCTTTTCAGCTCGTTTTCCGCCGGGGAAAAATCTTTGCCGGAGCACCGGCAGAGGTTAACTATATGATATTAATAGCGAATAGACGACACTGCGCGCCGTTTTTTATAATTCTTTCCGCGTCGCCGTGAGGCCAATCGGCGGGGCGGCAAAAAGGATTCTCATTGGTTATTTTCCCAGCTTTATTGGCTCTGGATCCGTTTTTGTATTGCCGCGATATTTTTTTTAATAATATGACCCGCTTGGATAAGATGTCAACCGAAATTGGAATTCATGCCGTTCCTTGAATGGCCGGATGTTGTAGAAGTAAATATTTTCCCTTGGCCTTCAGGTGGATCATTGTCGGTGGACCGCCGGCACGTTATCTGAATATGAACTTATTTTTTGACATCTCGGTGAGTATCCGATAATATATAGACAATTCGGATATTCTCTATGCCTATGCTTTATTTCCATCAAGCATCGCTAATTTAGCGGGGGCCCACTGATGCATGACGATGCCGGCATAACATATCAAGAGCTGATCCAAGAGAATTCGTCGTTAAAGCAACGAATCCAGGAGCTGGAATCCCTTACCGCTGAACTTAAAAGGATAGAAAAGGGACTCCGGGAGAATGAGGATAGAAATCAATTATTGCTCAGCAATACGACGGATTATGTGGCTCATTACGATATTAAAGGCAATTTGCTCTTTGCCTCGGAGGCAATGCGCTCCATGCTCGGCTACGACCCTGCCGAGCTAATCGGCACCTCGGGATTTGACCGCGTTCACCCCGACGATAGGCCGTATGTCCGGGAAGCACTGAAAAAAATCGCCGCGATTGAGCCCGGCGCCGTTTCTAAAGTAGAATACCGGGCTAGCTGCCATGACGGATCATATAAATGGGTCGAGCTGATCGGCAAGACCTTTTTGAACAATCAAACCGGCGAGCTGGAAATAATCGCGACCGTTCGCGACATCGCGGAGCGAAAACAGGTGGAGGAAGCGTTGCGGGTAAACGACATCCGCTTCAATAAGCTGTCTTCCCATGTCTCCGGCATGATCTATCAGTTCATGAGGCGGCCCGATGGAAGCTATTGCTTACCTTTTGCCACTGCGGCCATCAAGGATATCTTCGGCTGTTCACCTCAGGATGTTCGTGAAGATTTTACTCCCATTGCCAAGGTATTATGGCCTGAGGATTTCGAGGCCATAATTGCCTCGATCGAATATTCCGCCGCACATATGACGCCGTGGCAATGTGAGTATCGCGTCCAGGTTCCCGGCAGGACGGTCAGATGGATGTTCGGTCAATCGACGCCGGAAAAGATGGCCGACGGCAGTATCATCTGGCACGGATTCATAACGGACTTCACCGATCTGAAGACCGTTCAGGAAGAAAGCGAGCGCCGGGCTTCCGTTACCGCCGCCATCAATCGCATTCTCCAAAGCGCGCTGGAGGCCGGGACCGATGTAGAGGTGGCGTTCATCTGTCTCCGCGAGGCCGAAGCACTGACGGGCAGTCCTTTTGGCTGGGTCGGGGAAATCAATCCCGCCGGGAAGATGGACACCCTGGCCCTGAGCGACCCGGGCTGGAAGTACTGCGGGATTCATGAATCCGGCCGAGAAATCAAAGATATGGAAATCAGGGGGATCTTCGGGTGGGTCCTCAAGAATGGCGAATCGCTGCTCACAAATGATCCCGGCAATCATCCGGAAAGGGTGGGGCTTCCGCACGGACACCCGCCGCTTACCGCATTTCTGGGGGTACCGCTTCTTGTGGGTGGGCGAAGCATCGGCATGGTTGCCCTGGGCAACAAGACCGGCGGTTATACGTCCCACGATCAGGAGGCGATCGAAGCCCTATCCGTAGCCTTTATAGAGGCGCTGCACCGGAAACGGGAAGCATTGGCCCTGCTGCAATACAAGGCATTGCTCGACAGGGCCGGGCGCATGGTCCGCTTCGGGGGCTGGAGTGTGAGAACTATTGATAACAAGGTGGTGTGGTCGGATCAGGTGGCCGCCATCCATGAGATGCCGCCGGGTTTTTCTCCTTCACTGGAAGAGGGTACCAACTTCTATGCCCAGGGAGCACGGGAAAGAATCATTGCCGTGTTCAGCGATTGCGCCCGGAACGGTCTACCGTATGACGAAGAGTTGGAGATCATCACCGCCAGAGGCAACCGCATCTGGATTAGGACTGTGGGAGAAGCGGTTCGTGATGCCGCCGGTGCTATCATCGCCGTGGAAGGCGCTTTCCAGGACATCAACGATCGCAAAAAGGCGGAAGTCGAGCTCAACAAGACCCTCAAAAATCTCCGGAAAGCGCTGAGGACAATCATTCAGGTCCTGGTATCCGCCGTTGAGGCAAGAGATCCCTATACGGCCGGGCACCAGGTCCGGACTGCGGATCTTGCCCGAAGTATTGCCATGGAGATGAAACTCTCCAGTGAGCAAGTAGATGGTATCCGCATGGCGGGGTCGATTCATGACATCGGAAAATTATCGGTACCCGCGGAAATATTGTCCAAACCGACAAAATTGACGGACATCGAATATGCGCTGATCAAAGAGCACCCCAAGCGGGGATATGAATTGTTGCGGGACGTGGAATCTCCATGGCCGCTGGCCCAGATAGTTCTTCAGCACCACGAGCGCCTCGACGGCTCCGGGTATCCGGAGGGGCTGAAGGGTGATGAAATTATTCTTGAGGCACGCATCATGGCCGTGGCCGACGTTGTGGAAGCCATGGCTTCCCATCGCCCTTATCGACCGGGTTTAGGACTTCGGGCCGCTTTGGAGGAAATCAGCGAGAACAGGAGCCGGCTTTACGACGCCGCTGTCGTCGACGCCTGTTTAAGTCTCTTCCATGAAAAAAATTATCAATTCCAGCCTGTTCAATAATGACGGCATCGTAAAAAGTCCGGATGCTTCGAAAGCGCTTCATCCCTCGTCACTGCGACGTACGTCCAAGTACGCCTCATTCCTCAGGATTCGCGCGCCTCGCCTGCGGATCTTTTTACGATGCCGTCCCAAATGGGACA
>JAKQIZ010000041.1 GCA_029561465.1 Deltaproteobacteria bacterium
TGTCCCATTTGGGACGGCATCGTAAAAAGATCCGCAGGCGAGGCGCGCGAATCCTGAGGAATGAGGCGTACTTGGACGTACGTCGCAGTGACGAGGGATGAAGCGCTTTCGAAGCATCCGGACTTTTTACGATGCCGTCATCAAAGGCTGGCCTTCTTTTTGTCTCCGTCAAGACGGCTTGGGCTGGCTGGCGTGACGGGATTTTTTCAGGGGAGATGTCGGAGCTCCGACATTATCATACTACATAATATTATTGAGTAATTGACGAAGACAAAAATTTTTTGCCTCCGACAAACGCCCCCTGAATCTCTTGCAGATAAGCCCTTGGGAATAGGGTGTACATGGCGCTGCCGTCGGCCTGGAAAGCGATCACCTGGCGGTCGGGGCAGGCCAGGCCTCCCCTAGTTCACCCACCGCCGCGTGCCTGCGGTCGCTCCCCGGGGCTGATCCGGAAAAAGGAGCCTATGCCGTCCCGGCGCCTTTCACAGGCCGATCACCAGGGCCAGCCGGTAGGCGGCAAAGCCCAGGATAAAGGACAGTCCCAGCATCAGGGCAAATGAGGCCCCGAACCAACGCCAGTTTCCCAGCTCCTGCTTCATTACCACCACCGTGGCCGCACAGGGGATGAACAACATATGCACGACGAGAAAGGACAGGGCCGATGCCGGGGTCATCACCGCGGGCAGTACCTGCATCAGTCCCTGATCGCCGACCCCGTAGAGGACACCCAGGGTGGCCACGGCGTTTTCCTTGGCGACGATGCTCGTCACTAGGGCCGTCATCATCTTCCAGTCCAACCCCAGGGGACGTCCCAGCGGTTCGATAATATGGCCGAAGGCCGCCAGCAGGCTGTCTTCCACCCGTCCGTGGGGAAAGTAGGACAAGACCCAGACCAGGACCGACACCCCGAGGATAACCGTGCCGGCCCGCTTGATGAACGCGATGGTTCGGATCCAGATGACCATGGCGATGGTCCGCGGATCCGGCTTGTGATACAGAGGCAGCTCCATGATGAAGGGCTGGGGCTCGTCCTTGAGGAGGAAACGGTTGATGGTCATGCCCGTCAAACCCAGCAGCAGGATGTTTCCCGCCAGGAGCGACCAGGAAATAATGGCGGCCTGAGTGGCGAAAACGGCGGCGGTGACGAAGGTCAGGACGGCCAGCCGGGCCGTGCAGGGGATGAAGGGGGACAGGAAGATCGTCAGGAGCCGCTCCTTTTTCGACTCCACGATCCGGGTCCCAAGGACCGCCGGGACGTTGCA
>JAKQIZ010000043.1 GCA_029561465.1 Deltaproteobacteria bacterium
CGGATCAGCCGGATGGAGCGGGGGTTCGTGCCGATACAGACCAGAATCCTTTCCGCGGCCGGCCAGATCTCCCGGACGCCCCGATCGCGCCGGTAGCTTTCCATCTGGTCGTCCACCCGCTCGGCGGTGCGACGCAACGCCAGTTCCCGCAAGGCGATCAGATTTCCCTTGCGAAAAAAGTTTTCCCGGGCCTGTTCCGCCTGTTCGGGCAGATAAACCTTGCCTTCCTGCAAGCGCTGGATGAGATCGTCGGGCGGCAGATCGATGAGCTCGATTTCATCGGCCCGGTCCAGAAACGAGTCGGGCATGGTCTCCCGGACGATGACGCCGGTTATCTGGCGGACAATGTCGTTCAGGCTCTCCAGATGCTGGACATTGACGGTGGTATAAACGGAGATGCCGGCATCGAGGAGCTCCTGGACATCCTGCCACCGCTTCTTGTGCCGGGCCCCGGGGGCATTCGTATGGGCCAGCTCATCGACAATGATCAGCGCCGGATTGCGGCTTAAAGCCCGGTCGAGGTCGAATTCCTCGATTTCCCGGCCGCGATACGCAATTATCCGGCGTGGCAGGATTTCCAAACCGTCGAGGAGGGCTTCCGTTTCCCGGCGACCGTGGGTCTCGACAATCCCGACGGCGATGTCGAGTCCTTCTTCCCGACGCTGCCGCGCGGCCGCGATCATCGCATAGGTTTTGCCCACTCCCGGAGCGGCGCCGAAGAAGATCTTGAGTTGACCCTGGCTTTGGCGCTTTTCCTCGGTTAGCGCCCTGTCCAGGAGTTCATCGGGGTCCGGTCTTTTCGCTTCCATGTCTTTGCCGTTCTCAAAACGATCATGTCCATAATGCCTCGACCATATTCTAGCAGAATCATGGTATCGCATCCAGTGCCATGTTCAGGCGCAGGACGGACACCACCGGTTCGCCGAAGATGCCGAACCGCCTGTCCCGGATGTGTATCCGGATCAGGTCGGCGACTTTCCCTTCTTCCATTCCCCGGGCTTTTGCCACGCGCTTCACCTGGTAAAACGCAGCGGCGGGACTGATATGCGGATCGAGTCCGCTCCCGGACGCGGTAACCAGCTCCACGGGGATGGGCAGCCGGTTCTCCGGAGCGGCGGCTTGCAGAGTCGTGATGCGTCGCTTTACGGACGCCCGCAGGGCGGGATGGGATGGCCCCAGATTTGAACCGGTGGAGGCGGCGGCATTGTAAGGTCCGGGCGCTGTAGCGGAAGGCCTTCCCCAGAAATAGCCGTTACTGCGGAAAGGTTGGCCGATGAGTTCCGAGGCGGCCTTCCCGCCGCCGATCTTGATGATGCTGCCGTTCGCCTGCCAGGGGAAGAACAGTTGTGCCAGGCCCGTTGCCGCCAGGGGATAGACAACCCCCGTAATCAGGCCGATCATGGTAAAGATGGTGACTGCCGTTCTTATCAGGTGTAACATGGCCGTTCCTTTCCGCTCAGAGTAGGATGGTCAGAATCATGTCGATGGCCTTGATTCCTAAAAAGGGCGCCGCCAGTCCGCCGGCGCCGTAAATGATCAGATTCCGGCGCAGGACGGCGGCGGCGCCCATGGGCCGATAGGAGACGCCGCGCAGCGCCAGGGGAATCAGGGCGACAATGACCAGGGCGTTGAAGATAACCGCCGCAAGAACTGCGCTTTGCGGCGTTGCCAGGGACATGATGTTCAGTGCCGCCAGGCCTGGATAAATTCCCGAGAAGGCGGCGGGCAGAATGGAGAAATATTTGGCAACGTCATTGGCGATGCTGAAGGTCGTCAACGTCCCCCGCGTCATAAGGAGCTGTTTGCCGATCGCGACAATCTCGATCAGCTTGGTGGGATTGGAGTCGAGATCCACCAGGTTTCCCGCCTCCTTTGCCGCCTGCGTCCCCGTGTTCATGGCCACGGCCACGTCTGCCTGGGCCAGCGCCGGCGCATCGTTCGTGCCGTCACCCGTCATGGCTACCAGATGCCCCTGGGCCTGATAATCGCGGATCATTTTCAGCTTCGTCTCCGGCGTTGCCTCAGCCAGGAAATCATCGACGCCTGCCGCGGAGGCGACGGCCGCCGCCGTGAGGGGGTTGTCGCCCGTGATCATCACCGTGCGGATGCCCATGCGCCGCAGCTCGGAGAAGCGCTCGCGGATGCCGCCCTTGACTACGTCGCTCAAGCGGACAATCCCCAGCACATTGGCGCCTTCCGTCACCACCAGGGGCGTACTTCCCTGCCCGGCGATTTCCCTGACGGCGGCCATCATTTTCTCCGGGAATTTGCCGCCCCGGGCCTGCAGGTAGGTGGCGATGGCGTCGGCGGCCCCTTTGCGGATTTCCCGTCCGTCGAGATCGACGCCGCTCATGCGGCTCATGGCAGTGAAAGGAATAAAGCGCGCCCCCAATGACTTGAGGTCGCGTTCCCGAATGCCGTATTGCTGTTTTGCCAGGACGACGATGCTTCTTCCCTCCGGAGTTTCATCGGCCAGCGAGGCGAGTTGCGCCGCATCCGCAAGTTGCTGTTCCTTTATTCCCGCCACCGGCACAAATTCGGCTGCCTCGCGGTTCCCCAAGGTAATGGTGCCGGTCTTGTCGAGGAGCAGGACGTCCACATCCCCGGCGGCTTCGACGGCCTTTCCGGACATGGCGATGACGTTGGCCTGAGTCATCCGGTCCATGCCGGCGATTCCGATGGCGGAGAGGAGGCCGCCGATCGTGGTGGGAATGAGACAGACCAGCAGGGCGATCACTACTGTCAAGCTGAGGGGCGCCCCTTGTCCGGTTGCCCGGACGCTGTAAAGGGAAAAGGGAACGAGGGTTGCGGTGGCCAGCAGAAAAACGAGCGTAAGACCGGCAAGGAGGATGTCGAGGGCGATCTCGTTCGGCGTTTTCTGGCGTCTGGCCCCTTCCACCATGGCGATCATCTTGTCGAGGAATGTTTCTCCCGGGTTGGCGGTGATGTGGATGATCAACCAGTCCGACAGCACCCGGGTGCCGCCGGTTACGGCGCTTCTGTCGCCGCCGCTTTCGCGGATCACCGGGGCGCTCTCCCCGGTGATGGCGCTTTCATCGACAGAGGCGATACCGACCGTCACCTCGCCGTCGCCGGGGATGATTTCCCCGGCTTCCACCAGGATGATATTGCCCTTTTTCAGTCGCGAACCGGGGATGACATCGATCAAGGCATCCCGGCGTGGTTCTTGAAGACGCTTGGATGTCACGTCCCGCCGGGTGCTTTTCAGCGATCTTGCCTGGGCCTTCCCCCTTCCTTCCGCCATGGCTTCCGCGAAGTTGGCGAAAAGCAGGGTGAACCACAGCCAGAGACTTATGGCCATAATGAAAGAGACAGGTTCCTCGCCGCGCCCGGTTAGGGCCTGAAAGTAAAGCAGGGTGGTCAGGATGCAGCCGACTTCCACGACAAACATCACCGGGTTCTTGATCAGGTGCAGCGGATTCAGCTTGCGGAAGGCGTCAACGAAGGCCGTCCGGATTATCCGCGGGTCGGCAAGGGAGAATGATTTTGCCTTTGTCTTCATGTTGTCCTCCTTGTCATCCCATCCGGGCCAGGTGTTCGGCGAGGGGTCCCAGGGCCAGGGCCGGGATGAAGGTCAGCGCTCCCACCAGGATGATTACCGCCACGAGAAACACTACAAACAGCGGGATATGGGTGGGCAGCGTGCCGGCGCCGGCGGGGACGAGTTTCTTGCGGGCCAGGGAACCGGCAACGGCCAGGACGGGGATCATGAGCCAGAAGCGCCCGATGAGCATGGCCAGGCCAAGGGCGGTGTTATAAAAAAGCGAGTTGGCGTTCAATCCGGCGAAGGCGCTGCCGTTGTTGTTTGCCGCGGAAGAGAAGGCGTAGAGAATCTCGGAAAAGCCGTGAGGACCGGGGTTGGCGATTCCGGACAGCCCCGCCTTGGTGACGACGGCGACGGCCGTACCGATCAATACGACCGCCGCCGGGATGAGAATGACGAGGGAGGCCATCTTGACTTCGTGGGCCTCGATCTTCTTGCCGAGGTATTCAGGGGTGCGGCCTACCATGAGCCCCGCCACGAAGACGGTGATAATCACGAACATGAGCATGCCGTACAAGCCGGAACCTACACCGCCGAAGACAATCTCTCCCAACTGAATCAACATGAGCGGGGCAAGGCCACCCAGGGGGGTGAAAGAATCGTGCATGGCGTTGATGCTGCCGTTGGAGGCAGCCGTCGTCGCCACCGCCCAGAGCGCGGAATTGGTGATGCCGAACCGGACCTCTTTGCCTTCCATGTTGCCGCCTGATTGCCATGCGCTGATATTCTGATCGACATTCATCTGCCGCAAGTAAACATTGCCCTCCTGTTCGCTATACAGGCTGACCCCCAGCAGGGGCAGGAGAAGGAGCATCATCGCGGCAAGCAGGGCCCATCCCTGTTTCCTGTCCCCGATCATCCCGCCGAAGGTAAGGCAGAGCGCCGCCGGGATAAGGAGGATGGCCAGCATCTCTATAAAGTTGGATAGAGGAGTGGGATTTTCCAGGGGATGGGCCGCGTTGGCGTTGAAGAACCCTCCGCCGTTCGTACCCAACTGTTTGATGGCCACCTGGCTTGCCGCCGGTCCCAGGGGGATGATCCGTTCCGGCGCCGGCTGCCATTTTTCGTCCGCCGTCGCATCCAGAAGCTGAACCTTAACCGGGCCGTGCAGTGTTTGCACGACCCCCTGGGAAACGAGGAACAGCGCCATAACCAGGGAAAGGGGCAACATAATGTAAATAAGCGAACGGGTCAGATCCACCCATACATTGCCGATGGTATTGGCGAGGGTACGTTTCAGCCCTCTGGTAAAGGCGATCAACGCCGCCATTCCCGATGCCGTGGAGGCAAAGTTCTGAACGGTCAATCCTGCCGCCTGGGTTAAAAGGCTCAAGGTCGTTTCCCCGCCGTAGGCCTGCCAGTTGGTATTGGTCACAAAGCTTACCGCGGTGTTGAAGGCAAGGGCAGGGGGAACGCCCGGGAATCCTTGGGGATTGAAAGGAAGAAGATCCTGGCACCGCTGGAGCAGATAGAGGGCAAGGAAGCCGATCAGGTTGAAGATCATCAAGCCTGCCGCATAGTTTTGCCAGGACATTTCCTGCTTCTCGTCAATCCGACAACAGCGATAGATGAACCTTTCCAGGGGGCCGGCGATGCTGCTCAGGAAAACGTATTCCCCTGCATAGACCCTGGCCATGTAGTTTCCCAACGGTACGGCCAGGGCAATAAGGGCCAGGAAGTATATGGCAATCTGAACAAGTCCATTGGCGCTCATTGGAACCACTCCGGTTTCAGTAAAGCAAGGAAAAGATAAACGGCAAGACCGATGACAATAGTCAATCCGGCAAGATAGAATAGCGTCATTTCCGCCCCTCCCTAAAGATCGTCGAATTTCCTGATGAAGAACCAGGTTATTCCGGAAAATATGCCGATCAGGCATAGAAATATTAAATCCATGAGCTTGTTCCTCTCCTTTTGGATTTGATATTAACAATCAAGATATAAGGATGCTGTTAAAAAAGGGGGTGAAAATATAAAGATTCCGTTAAGAAAACGTTTTTCTCCCGAAGGGAAATGACCAGGACCGGATGGGGGCGACAAGCCGCCGTCCCAGGGAGGGACGCCGCGGGTATGGGAAAAGATAAGGTTATCCCAAGTTCATGGTTGTGAAAATAATAACGAGTGATATCGGGCGCATGTGTGGACTTGGTTTCATGTTTAGGCACTACGGATTTTGATCTTACAAGATAGTCTTGATCGTTATACCTGGGTGCGGGGACAGTTGCAGGGCATCATAGATTATCTTATGGTATGCTTCTGGACGTGTGGATTTTCGGATGTGGATGCTTTTGCCGTCATCCCGTTTCATGGTGGTAGTGATGCGCACATGAGTGGACAACCTTTTCCGGACAGTGGTCCAACAGTCATTGACTCCCTGGCTTCTCAGGTGGACGCGAATACTGTGCAGGATATGATAAGCCAAGACCGTTATGAAGAGATGGCCGTCTGTCCGGTTTTCATTTTGATGATATACCGGGCGCATCCCCAGCTCTGATTTCATGCTCCGGAAGGCGTCTTCAATGTCCGTAAGCATGGCAAAGATGTTAAATAATTCCTGCTCTTTGAAATCAATACGGTTGGATCTCAGGCAGTAAACACCGGCAGGTTTCT
>JAKQIZ010000044.1 GCA_029561465.1 Deltaproteobacteria bacterium
CGACTGGTGCATCTCCCGGCAGATCTGGTGGGGGCACCGGATCCCCGTGTGGTATTGCGACGGCTGCGGCAACATGATCGTGTCCGCCCAGGACCCCTCCCACTGTCCGGCCTGCAAGGGCTCCGAACTCCGCCAGGAGGAAGACGTCCTGGATACGTGGTTCAGCTCCGCCCTCTGGCCTTTCTCCACCCTGGGCTGGCCGGAGCAGACCCCGGCGCTGAAGACCTTCTACCCCACCTCGCTGCTCGTCACTGGCTTCGACATCCTCTTCTTCTGGGTAGCCCGGATGATGATGATGGGCCTGTACACCATGAAGGACGTGCCCTTCCGGGATGTCTATCTCCACGCCCTGGTCCGGGACGAGCATGGGGATAAGATGAGCAAATCCAAGGGAAACATTATCGATCCCCTGGAAATGATAGATAAATTCGGCACCGACGCCTTCCGGTTCACCCTGGCCGCCTTCACCGCCCAGGGCCGGGATGTCCGGATGTCGGAAGAGCGGATCGAGGGCTACAAATTCTTCGTCAACAAGATCTGGAACGCCACACGGTTTGTCCTGATGAACATCGAGGATTATCCCGACGGAGAACCCCGGGTGGAGGCCGCCGCCCGTTCCCTGCCCGATCGCTGGATCGAGTCGCGGCTCCGCCGGACCATCGCCGAGGTTATCAAGGGACTAGACGAGTACAAGTTCAACGAGGCTACGGGGAGCATCTACCGGTTCATCTGGCATGAGTACTGCGACTGGTATCTGGAGCTGGCCAAACCGGTCCTCTACGGCCGCGAGGACTCCGCCGCCCGCCTGGCCGCCCAGGATACCCTGTACCGCGTCCTGAGGACCGTGATGAAGCTCCTCCACCCCACCATGCCGTTCCTGACGGAGGAGATCTGGCAGACCATCGTGAACGACGGGAGTTCCATCATGGTGATCCCCTTCCCCACCCCAGAGGAATATGCCGACGATCCCCGGGCGGAGGCGGAGATGGAGCTGATCATGGAGGCCATCACGAAGATCCGGACCATCCGCGGGGAGATGGGGATCGCCCCCGCCAAGAAGATCCGGGCCATCCTCTCGGCGCCCGACGAGAGCACCCTGGCGATCCTGGCCGCCGGGGCGCGTTACATCGCCGGCCTCGCCGGCCTGGAAAATCTCGAAACCGGCGTCGGTCTGGCCGAACCCAAGGGGGCGGCCACGGGCGTAGTGGGCAGCGTGCAGGTCTTCGTCCTCCTGGAGGGGGCCATCGACGTCACCGCGGAACAGGCCCGCCTGGAAAAAGAGCTGGCCAAACTGGACAAGGAGCTGGCCATCGTGCAACGGAAGCTCGCCAACAGCGATTTTCGCGCCAAGGCGGCCGCCGCCGTAGTGGCCAAGGAAGAGCAAAAGGACCGGGAACTCCGGGAGAAGCACCTCCTCCTCGAAAAGGCCCTGAAGAAGGTCCGGGAGCTGGCGTCCTGAGGCTGGTATGACACTCCTTCCCCTTCAAGGGGGAGGAATAGAATCGATTTCCGAGCGTGAGGGACAAAATCGGTTCTGGGGATGAGGGGATAAAATCCGTTGTTAAGAGGTCGTCAACTTTGGACCATTATGAAAATACCCTTCGGCAGCGACTGATCAGCGCCGCCCTGGCCGAGGATATCGGCCCGGGAGACGTGACGTGCAACGCCGTCCTGACTGGGGATGAGACGGGAAGCGCCCGGGCCATCGCCAAGGCCGGCCTGGTTGTCGCCGGCCTGGACACCTTCCGGGAGACCTTTCTGGCGGTCGATCCCGAGCTCTCTTTCACCGCCCTAACCGCGGAAGGGGAAGAAGTCGTTCCGGGCGCGAAACTGGCGGAGATCGCCGGGTCCCTCAAATCGATCCTCATGGCGGAGCGGACCGCTCTGAACCTCTTCCAGCGCATGTGCGGCATCGCCACGACGACGCGGGCCTTTGTCCGGACCGTGGCCGGGACCGGCGCGAAGATCCTCGACACCCGCAAGACGGCGCCGGGGCTACGGATCCTGGACAAGTACGCCGTACGGATAGGGGGGGGGACCAACCATCGCTACGCCCTCTTCGACGGGGTGCTCATCAAGGACAACCACATCGCCGCCGCCGGCGGCATTGCCCCCGCCATCGCCATGGCCAGGCGCCGTATCACCCATACCCTGAAGATCGAAATCGAAGTGAAGAGTATCGCGGAGCTTACGGAAGCCCTGGCCGCCGGGGCCGATACCGTAATGCTGGACAACATGAGCGTCGCGGACATGAAAACCGCGGTGGCCATGACCGCCGGCCGGGCGTCCTTGGAGGCCTCGGGGAACGTGACCCTGAAGACCGTGCGCCGCATCGCCGAGACGGGCGTAGATTTCATCTCCGTCGGCGCCTTGACCCACTCCGTTCAGGCCGCCGACATATCTTTATTGATAGCCCAATAAAAACAGATCATTACTAACTCGGAGAAGATGACCGGCCGCCGGAGCGGCGGGGAAACAACTTGGCGACAGGCATGGAAAGGATTATACGCACCCCGGTAGCGACGCCCCTCTCGGAAGAGCGGCTTGCGGCGGTCATGGCGGGAATGAAACTCGGCTTCCCGGTCCGGTATTTCCCGGAAATCGACTCCACCAACCTCCAGGCCTGGCGTCTGGCCGGGGAGGGCGCCCCGGAAGGGACCACAGTCGTGGCGGACACCCAGATCCGGGGGAGGGGGCGTCTGAACCGGTCCTGGGTTTCACCCCCAGGGGCTAATATCTACGCCTCCGTGGTCCTGAGACCCCGGATCGACCCCGCCGCCGCCCCCCAGCTGACCCTCCTGGCCGGGGTGGCCGTGGCGGAACTCCTGTCCGGCCGGCTCCCCACCGGGGTGAAGATCAAATGGCCCAACGACATCCTCATCGCGGGGAAAAAGGTCTGCGGGATCCTCTCGGAGATGAGAGCCACCGCGGCGGCCATCGATTTCATCATCCTGGGCATCGGCATCAATGTCAACATGGACCGGGAAGACTTCGAACCCTCCCTCCAAGAGACGGCCACCTCCCTGAAGATCGCCGCCGGGGCGTCCTTCGACCGCCTAAAAGTAATATCCGCGCTTTTTTCCTGCTTGGAAAAATGGTATTGGATCTTCCTCGCCCGGGGTTTTCCGGGGGTGCGGGAGGCCTGGCTGCGCCATGCCGATATCGTGGGCCGGCCGATCCGGGTGGTCTTCAAGAAAGACGCGCAAACCGGAGTGGTCACGGGGATCGACGCCGATGGGACCCTGGTAATGAAAGACACGGAGGGGATTGTCCGGCGGGTGATCGCCGGCGATATCCATCTGTTGAAGGAGTGAGATCATGCTGCTGGTGGTGGATGTGGGAAATACCAATACGGTGCTCGGCCTTTTCGACGGGGACACCCTCGTCCATGACTGGCGGATCAGAACGGTGGTCGATCATACGGTGGACGAGTACGGGATGCTGATCTACAACCTCTACAAATCGAGCAAGATCGGCGCCAAGCGGATCTCCGACATCATCATCTCCTGCGTGGTCCCCCCCATGCTCAACATCCTGGAGCCCCTGTGCCGGAAATACTTCCATCTCAAGCCCCTCATCGTCGGACCCGGGGTCAAGACGGGAATGCCCATCTACTACGACAACCCCAAGGAGGTGGGTGCGGACCGGATCGTCAACGCCGTGGCAGCCTTCGAGAAATACCGGCGGGATCTGATCATCGTGGATTTCGGCACGGCGACGACCTTCGACTACATCTCGGCGAAGGGGGAATACATGGGCGGCTGCATCGCCCCGGGGATCATGATCTCCAGTGAGGCCCTCTTCGAGCGGGCGGCCAAGCTCCCCCGGGTGGAGCTGAGCAAGCCCAAATCCATCATCGCCAAGGACACGGTGAGCAGCATGCAGGCGGGGATCATATACGGTTACGCGGGCCTGGTGGACGGCATCGCCCAACGCATGCAGGCGGAAGCCAAGGGCGACCCCATGGTGGTCGCCACCGGCGGGCTGGCGAAGATCGTCGCCCCGGAGACTAAGACCATCGCCGTGGTGGACGACATGCTCACCCTGGAGGGACTTCGGCTCATCCATCTCCGCAACAAATGACCACTTCGTAAAAAGCCCGCATCCGGCGTTGCGCTGCCGCCTTCGTCACTGTGACGTACGCTGAAGTACGCCTCACTCCTCAGGCTTTGCGCGCCTTGCCTCCATGCCTTTTGCGAAGCAGTCCAAATTGAAAAGAATGGGCAAGGCGAATTGACATGCTGAATGTGGGGTTGACAGGGGGAATCGCTTCCGGTAAATCCACGGTGGCCCGGATGCTGGTGGAGCTGGGCGCCGTCCACGTCGACTTCGACGTCCTGGCCCACGAGGTGGAGGCGCCGGGCCGGCCGGCCTGGCGGGAGTTGGTCGCCGCCTTCGGCCAGGGGATCCTCAATGCTGACGAGACGATCAACCGGGCGGTCTTGGGCGAGCTGGTCTTCCGGGACACCGCCCGGAGGGAGGCCCTCAACGCCATCGTCCATCCCGCGGTCTTCACGGCATGGCGCCGGCAACTGGGGGAGATCGAGAAGAACGATCCCCATGCCGTGGTCCTTGCCGATGTGCCGCTCCTCTTCGAGGTCGGGGCGGAGGGCATGGTGGACCTGGTGCTTCTGGTCTATATCCCGCCGGCCGAGCAGATTCGGCGCCTCATGGCCCGGAACGGTTACAGCCGCCCGGAGGCGGAGGCCCGCCTGGCCTCCCAAATGCCCATCGACGCCAAGCTCGTCCGGGCGGACATCGTCATCGACAACCGGGGCACTGTAGCGGAAACCCGCGAGCGGACCGCGGCGGTCTGGGAGGAACTCCGGCAGCGGGAACGGCAAAAGCGGGTCGCTTGATATTAAAAACGGATATTCAGATTTTTGACTTTAAACCTGGGAGGTTTTACGCATATGATTGAAAAGAATGTTACCGCTGATTTCAGCGCCAAGGCCGTGGCGCCCGTCATTGACCCCTCGACCTATGTCCATCCCTTGGCCGCGGTGATCGGCAATGTCACCCTGGGGAAGAACATCATGGTCTCCCCCTTCGCCTCGATCCGCGGCGACGAGGGCCAGCCCCTTTATGTGGGCGACAACGCCAACGTCCAGGACGGGGTCATCATCCATGCCCTGGAAACGGAGATGAACGGCGAGCCCATCGAGAAGAATCTCTGCGCGGTGGACGGCAAGAAATACGCCGTGTACGTGGGCAGCCGGGTCTCTTTGGCCCACCAGGTGCAGATCCACGGCCCCGCCGTGGTGCTGGACGAAACCTTCGTCGGCATGCAGTCCCTGGTTTTTAAATCCTTTGTCGGCCGGGGCTGCGTCATCGAACCGGGATGCCTCCTCATGGGGGTCACCGTCGCCGACGGCCGCTATGTACCCGCCGGTTCGGTGATCAAGACCCAGGAGCAGGCCGATGCCCTGCCGGTCATCACCGAAGATTACCCCTTCCGGACCCTGAACAAGGGCGTGCTGCACGTCAACACCGCCCTGGCCAGGGGCTATCTGGCCGCCAACAAATAACGACTCTCATCCGCAGACATCAACCGGCCCCGGAAGCCTGCCCCCCCCAGGTTTTCCGGAGCCGGTTTTTTTTGCCCGCGTAATAAGTCAGTCACGAAACTCCCTCCCCTTCAAGGGGAGGGACGGGGTGGGGATGGGGTTGTTATTCCCCCGTCATCACAAGTCGATGACCCGTCCCCCTCTTGACCTCCCCCTGGAAGGGGGAGGAACCAGACTTCTTTTCTTAACCATCTCCCGCAATGGGAAGGACAAAATTTTTCTCTTAACCTCGAATCTTCTTTACTTCCTCGATGAGTTTGGGCGTCACCTCGTAGAGATCGCCGATGATACCCAGATCCGCCGCCAGAAAGATCGGGGCGTTGGGGTCCCGGTTCACGGCGCAGATCAGCCGGGCGCCCCGCAGGCCCGTCAGGTGCTGGATCTGTCCGGAAACGCCCAGACCTAGGTACAGCTCCGGCTTCACCTGGACGCCGGACAGGCCGATGCAGAGATTGTCGGGCAGCCAGTGCAATTCCTCGGAGATGGGGCGGGTGCAGCCGATCTCACCTCCGAGGGCGGCGGCCAACTGCCTGGCCAGCTCCAGATCTTCCCGCTTCTCCAGGCCCCGGCCCACGCAGACCACCGTCTTGGCGGCGGTAATATCCTGGGCGCTCCGTTCCTTCTCCTTCCGGGCGACGACCCGGACGGTGTCCGCCGGGGGCGGCGGGAGCGTGCGGACCGAACCTTCCCGGCCGGGAATCGCCGCGGCCGCGGCCGGCGGAAAGGTCCGGGGGGGAATTGTCGCCATGACGGGCCGTCCCATAACGGCCACCCGCTGGAGGGCCGCGCCGCCATAGGCGAGGCGTTCCATGACTAAGGTGCCGTCGGCGTCGGCGGCCAGCGACAGGCAGTTGCTCGCCAGCCCGGTTTCCAGGCGGGCCGCCAGGCGGGCCGCAATTTCCTTTCCCCGGGACGTGGCCGCCAGAAGCACCGCCTCGGGATCCGCCGCCCTTATCTCCCCAGCCAGCACGGGCAGCCAGGCTCCCAGTGTCACGTCTTCGGCAAGGGGGCTCAAAAGTACAACCTCATCGGCCCCGGCAGCGAAATAATCGGCAGGATCACCCTCCGCCTCTGGGACGACGATCGTCAGTTTTCCTCCCTGCCGGGCAGCCAATTCCCCGCCCGGGGTCAGCAATTCCAATACAAGTTCCTTTTCTTCCGCAAAAATCCAGATGCCGGCCATGTTCACCTCTTTATCCGCTCACGCCCTTCTGTTGGAGCGCCGTCACAAACCGGGCGATATCCTCCGGCGCCGTCCCGAAAAGCTCGCAGTTCCTCTCCAGGCGCGCCGCCGTCATGGCGAGGGTCTTGAGTTTCGCCGCTCCCAAGGGGGGCAGCTCCTCATTTTTCACCGTGACGACGGGCTTTTTTCCCGCCATGAGGGTGTCCTTGACCCCGGGAATCCGGGGGATGTTGATCTCCGGCAGGACCGTCACGAGGACGGGAAAGGAGGCCTCGACCACCTCGACGCCTTCCTCGACCCGTCGCTCCGCTGTAATCCGACCCCCTTCGGCAGCCACGGTGAGCTTCTGGACATAGGAGATACATGGGATGCCCAGGTTCTCCGCCAAGCGGGGGCCGACCTGCTGGGCATACTGGTCGCCGGAGCCCTCGCCGCAGATGATCAGATCATAGGGGATGCGGTTGCGGATGACCTCGGCCAGGACCGCCGCCGTCTGGGAGGAATCCAGGGCGGCAAAGGCGGGATCGCTGGCGAAAACGGCGGTGTCGGCGCCCCGGGAAAGGGCGTCCTTCAGCCCTTTGGCGGCTTCGGGACTGCCGGCGGTAAGGGCGGTCACCGTCCCTCCCTCGCCCCGGCAGCGGGTGGCCTCTTCGAGGGCGTTGCGGTCGTACTCGCTGAGCTTGTAATCGACGGCGGAAAAATCCAGCGCCCCGCCGCCGCCTTTCCGGATATACGCCTCATCGACTACCCATTTGAAACAGGCAACTACCTTGGGCATAGCTCAATCCTTTACAAATTAATGGGGACGGTTCTTAAGCATGCGCTGAATTTTGGAAAAATGAGAACCGTCCCCAATTTTCCGTTTCTCAGCGGAGGACGTTGCCGGAGATAACCATGCGCTGGGCCTCCGAGGTCCCCTCGTAGATCTCGGTGATCTTGGCGTCCCGGAACAGCCGCTCCACCTTGGCACCCTTGCAGTAGCCATAACCGCCGTGGATCTGGACGGCCTTGATCGTGTGGCGCATCGCCGCTTCCGAGGCGAAGAGCTTCGCCATGGCAGCCTCCTTGCTGAAGCCCTGCTTCTGATCCTTCAGCCACGCGGCGTGGTAGGTGAGGAAACGGGCGGCCTGGAGTTCCGTGGCCATGTTGGCGATCATCCAGGAGATGGCTTGATTCCGGGAAATGGGATTGCCGAACTGGACCCGCTCCTTGGAGTAGCGGATCGACTCGTCCAGGGCGGCCTGGATGATCCCCACGGACTGGGCGGCGATCCCGACCCGACCGTGATCGAACCCGGCCATGGCCATGACCAGCCCCGCCCCCTCCTTGCCCAGGAGGTTCTCCTTGGGAACGCGGCAGTCCTTGAAGACCATCTCCGAAGTCTGGGAGGAGCGGAGACCCATTTTCCGAAAGTGTTCACCGGGGGTCATACCGGGGGTTCCCCGGGGGATGATGAAGCAGCTCATGCCCTTGCGGCCCGCCGCTTTGTCCGTCCAGGCGAAGACCATGTAGAAGTCGCCGGTGGGACCGTTGGAGGTGAAGGTCTTGGTGCCGTTGAGGACGTAGGCGTCGCCATCGAGGACGGCCGTCGTCGTGGCGGCCATGACATCCGTGCCGGCCCCCGGCTCGGTGAGAACGAAAGCCCCTAACTTCTCCCCCTTCGCCATCGGGGTGAGGTACTTCTTCTTCTGCTCTTCCGTTCCGTTGAGGAGGACGAGCATACAGGCGATCCCCACATGGATGGAGACGGTGAATCCCGTCGAGGCGCAGGAGCGGGAAAGTTCTTCCACGGCGAGGATATGAGTCAGATAATCGGCGCCGGCCCCGCCGTATTCCCCGGGGATGGGAATCCCCATCCAGTCCCCTTCGGCAAGCAGTTTGAACACCTCGGCAGGATGACGGCTGTTTTCATCGATCTCCGCGGCGATGGGCTCCACGTATTTGTCGGCGAATTCCCGCATGTTCTTGCGGATAAGTTCCTGTTCCTCCGTCAGCTTGAATTCCATAATTCCCCTCCTCGTTCGTATTTTCCAAGACCGCAAGCGGCCCGTGATCACCTCTGTCCGTTTATTCTTCCCGTCGCCGGCCCCACCGCCCGCGCCGCCGGGCCACGAAAAACGCTAATTTTAAAGACCTGACCCCATTATCCGTAGCGGAACTGGACCCCCGTGCCGCCCTCCGGGTAGTTCCATTCCAGGATCTCGGTCCCGCAGACCAGGCGGCAGGTCCCGCATTCCAGGCAGCCGTCCACGGTGAGGGTGATTGCTCCCCCCTCGCCTTCGCTGTACAACCCGGCGGGGCAGATCGCCGCCATCTTCCGCAGGCGCGGCTCCCGCTCCCGGCCCTCCCGGATGCGGATATGGGGCGCGCCGCCGGTCTTGAAGACATCGAGCCCCAGCTTGGCCTTCAGATCCAGGGCGTCGGTCGTCATAGCTTCGTCATCTCCCGGAAGTCCTTGAACATAGACCAGATCTCCTTCAGGTGCAGATACTTGCGGATCGTGGGGTAGAGGCGGTCCTTGGGACCCGCCGGGACGGCATAGACATCCCGGAGCAGCCGTCCCTTGAATTCCGGATAATAATCGAAGAGCTTCGGGTTCTTCACGAAGGCCGGGGCGGCCTGGAAATTCTGAAAGTCCTTGAGGACGAAGCTTTCCTGCAGGCGGCGGCCGTATTCCGCCAGGATCTCGGCGCCGTAGTCCCCCGTCTCCAGGGCCTTGAGGATCGACTGGGCGGCGTAATAGCCCGAAGCGAGGGCGTATTCCATCCCCCGGACGGTGAACCCCAGATTGAGGGCGAAACCGGCGGCGTCGCCGGCGACAAGGATGCCGTCACCGTGGAGGGGGTGCAGTGCCCGGAATCCCCCCTCGGGGATCACATGGGCGGCGTATTCCACCGTGGCGCCATCCCGGATCAGGGGGGCGATTTCCGGACGCCGTTTAAAATCCTCCATGAGGGCGGGCAGATTCTGAAGGCCGCCCTTCTCCATGAGCTCGGCGACCCCGACGACCAGGCCGAGGCTGATGCTCTCCCGGTTGGTATAGAGGAAGCCGCCGCCGAAGAGCCCCGCCGTCGCCGCCCCGACGAAGAGGCGGGCCGCCCCTTCGTTGCCCGCAAGCTGAAATCGGTCCTCGATCTTCTCCGCCGGCAGGGCGATGACCTCTTTGACGCCCACGGCATATTCCTGAGGAGATTCAGGTGGATGGAGCCCCGCCTTCTCCGCCAGGAGGGAGAGGACGCCGTCGGCGGCCACCACGACGTTGGCGTGTAGTTCGTCGCCCCCCGCTACGACGCCGGCCACCCGGCCGCTCTCCTTGACAACGTCCGTCACCAGGGTCTTGGTCAGGAGCATGGCCCCCTTTTCCTCGACCCGCTCGGCGAGCCAGCGGTCGAACCGGGCCCGGAGGACGCTGTAGCTCTGGTGGGGCGCCGCCCGCAGCTCGTCGCCGGAGTAATCGAAGGTCACGGACCGTTCCCGCGCCATGAGGGTGGCCCCTTCGTGGACGATGAAGCGTTCCAGGGGGGCATCGGGCCAGAGTTCGGGGAAGAGGTCCCGGACGGGATTTACGTAAATGCGGCCGCCGGTGACGTTTTTTGCCCCCGGATAGTCCCCCCGCTCCAGGACGAGGCACTCCACGCCCTGGCCGGCCAGGGTATAGGCGGCAGCCAGTCCGGCCAGCCCCGCCCCCACCACAATGACGTCAAATTTTTCCATGACCGCCGTTCTCCATCAGATCGATCCGATTTCCCTCTTGCCATGGACAGGAGGTATTGATTAGCCTGTCTACCGCTAAAAATCAATACGTAATTGATGGGACCACGAGCACGGATCAAGTTTTTCACCTCATCCTCGCAGAATTCCTCCAGCGGTATGAAAATATTCACAATGCATTGTTTTTTTGACCTGTATCCTTCCATTTATATTGTTCTGTCATTTTCACTGGCAATCGCCGCCTTAAAATTATACGCTAAAAAAGATCGTCGCCATGCTCACCCGCAAAACGGCGCTTCGGTCCACGTACTGCGGGGCAAGCTCCAGATGACGGAACTCGCACAAATTGGGCAAACCGCTCATCGGGGAGCGAGAATCATCTTCTGCCGCGGGCAAGCCAAGGGGCTCCCGGCTATTCACGGCAAGGGGAGGGCGCCTTTAAGTTCCGTTTCAAGGGCTTAAATGAACCAACGGCCGCCCGGGCCAGGAATGAAGGTGAAAATAGAGATGGATATGAACCCTCAACCAAAGACCTTCTCTGTCCGCATGCTCATCGTGATGCTTTTTGCCCTGGTCGTCATTCCCTTCCTGCCACTGTTGATCACGGGGCGGTGGGATTGGTGGGAGGCGTGGATTTATGCCGGGATTTGGATTCTGGGTGCTGTGGGCAGCCGCGCCCTGGCGGCGCGGCGCCACCCGGACCTGATTGTCGAACGGTCCCTCTTCATGCGGCACAAAAACGAGAAGCCCTGGGACAGAATTCTATCCCCGCTGGTCGGACTGGGCGGCGGCTTGATACCGCTGGTCGCGGGATTGGAGGCGCGGTTCGACCCATCATTCGCCTGCGGTCTGCCGATCAAGATCGTGTCGCTGGCGGTTATTCTGGCGGGATATTCCCTGGCGTCCTATGCCTTGATAGAAAATCGTTTCTTCTCGGCGCTGGTGCGAATTCAGACCGATCGCGGCCATCGAGTGGTCTCGAGCGGCCCTTACCGCTGGCTCCGGCATCCCGGTTACGCCGGGGCGCTCATGTCGTTTTGGGCCACGCCGTCCTGGCTGGATTCATGGTGGGCGTTTATTCCCGCGGCCTTGGTCACGGCGGTCTTGGTGATTCGGACCCGCCTGGAAGATGAAACCCTGCGGAATGAATTGGACGGCTACGATGATTATGCCCGCCGGGTGCGTTATCGCCTGCTGCCGGGGGTGTGGTGAAAAGGGGCGGCCAAGCACCTCCAGAGAAACGCACATCGTGAAATTACCGGCGAGGGGATTGTAAGCCATTGGCCCGGCTCGTCCGGATTCGGAGATATGAAATCCTTCAAACTCAAAATTATGGCCTTACCGAGGAGACGGCGACGACCGGCCAGATAAATGCCAATTTCGATATTAACCAATCATATCCAGCACATAAAGCCTATAAATGTATTTATATTTTTCTGATTCGTCGAGTTTGTCAACTTTATGCCGCCCCTTCATCGGACCGGAGGGATAGGGCTGTCCCTTTGCTGCCCCCCGCCCCTAGGAGGGTGATGCACGGTCTCCTGTGCATCACCCTCCTACATTCGAATATACATTACGAGGGGGAAAATGATGTTGCCGCGCTCAGCGCCGGCCGCCGAAAAGCGATCCGAGGACGCCCCGGATGATCTGCCGGCCGATCTGGCTCCCCACGGAATGGGCGGCGCTCTTTACGAAGGCGCCCACGTACTTCTGCAACTCCGAAGGCTTTTCCCTGCCGGCCGCCGGGGCGGCAGGCGCCGCCTGTGCCGCCGCGGCCTGAATCTCCGCCGCCTTCCGCTGCAACTTCTCGTAGGCGCTCTCCCGGTCCAGGGTCCGCTCGTAATGGCCGTACAGAACCGATCCCCGGACAATCCGCTCCATTTCCGCCGGTTCCAGGACGCCCAGGCGGCTCCGGGGCGGGAGAATCCAGGCCCGCTCCACGACGGTGGGGGTCCCTTTGGCATCCTGGACGGACACCAGGGCCTCGCCCACAGCCAACTCCAGAATGGCCTGGTCCGTGTCGAGCCGGGGATTGGCCCGGAAGGTTTCGGCGGCGGCCCGGACCGCCTTCTGGTCCCGGGGGGTGAAGGCCCGCAGGGCATGCTGGACCCGGTTGCCGAGCTGGCCCAGGACCGTTTCGGGGAGATCCAGGG
>JAKQIZ010000051.1 GCA_029561465.1 Deltaproteobacteria bacterium
CGGATCAATCGGTAACTTTGGATATGGCTTTCGGTCTGAACTCGAGATCCATGTACCCGTATTTGTGATCCTTGAGAATCTCGGGCGTCGGGAAGCGACGATCCGGGGCGTTGGTGAACATCCAGTGGTTCAGCTTGATGCCGAGTTTTTCCACCGCCGCCTTCTCCAGTTCCGCACGGTCGTCCGGGTGGGCAATAGAGATGATCTTCTTTGCCTTTTCGGCGTCGGTGCAGCCCATGATGTTGACGATGCCGTATTCCGTGCAGATCCAGGTGACGAGCTGGTCGGGGACGGTGACGGCGCTGCCGGGATCCAGCGCGGCCAGGAAGCGGGAGCGGCCCTTGCCATCCCGGGACGTTGCCGCGAGGATGGCCCGGCCGCCCTTGGCCATCATGGCGCCGAGGGTGAACTGTAACTGACCGCCCGTGGAGGAAATGGGCCGACCGCCGACGTTGCCCGCCGCATTCACCCCTCTCAAGTCCATCTGGGCGAAGTTGTTGACGGTCACCATGTTGTCGATCTGGGCGAGCGACGCGATGTTGTTCGTGTAGCCGATGTCATATCCGGCGAACTGCGGATTGCGATGCAGATACTCGTAGTAGCGGGGGGTATCGACGGGCATGATGTAGGCCCAGCCGCTGCGACCCGCGTCAATATTCTTCCGGGAGTTGTCCACGGCGCCAGCTTCGAGGAGGGTGAAGGCGTACTCGCCGATCATCTCGCTGTGGACGCCTAAGTGCTTCAAATGGTGATCCCGCATGCCGATGACGACCGCGGTGGGGAGGGCGCCGATGCCGACCTGGATGCAGTCGCCGTCGCGCATGATGGAGACGCAGTTTGCCGCGATGGCCTTCTCGACATCCTTGGGCTGGATGTTCTTTTCCGCGATGAAGGGCCACTGGTATTTCGGATCGTCCACGTCCACCTCGACGAAGTAATCCACTTCATCCATGGGCAGAAGCATGCCCCGGCCGCCTTCGCACCAGGCGTAGTCGGAACGGATCTCGCAAACGAACTTCCTGCAGGACTTGGCGACAATCATGAAGTTGTTGACGCCGTAACTGCCGTTCACATACGAACCCTGGGGCACGGCGCAAGCCTGGACGCCCCAGTCCATGGCGCGCTTCTCCCTTTCCTTCCGGTAGAAGCGTGCGTATTCGGCGTCCATGCCCAGTGACCAGCCCCAGTGCTTCCAGTCGAGCCCCTTGTACCCCTTGCCGACGAGGCCGCGCAGGGGGGGAAGCAGGAAGGCTTCATGGACGACATGGTATTTGGCTTCCATGTCAGCGGCGGCGCAGAAGCCGTTGCCGCACATGATCGCCTGGTTCCAGATCTCGATGTTGTTCAGATCGCCGGGGCCATCGCCGAGGCGGGCCGCTAAAGCCTCCATGGTCACGAACGTATCAGAGCCGGGTCCGCCGCGGTTGATCCACTCGCCCGGCTTTACCATATCGGCCCACTGTTTCGCCGTGATTGTCTTGTCCCTGAGCTTCTGCTGCACCGGGGTTGGCATCCAAATCTTTTCTTTGTTCGCTATCTTTTCTTGCGGCATATTAAAATCCCTCCATAATAAATAGTAATTAAGAATTTGATCGAGCAAGGCATCGATCCACTTTGTGTGTCGACCTAAGACCCCGTCCTAATTAGGCAAGCTTAAAAAACGTCCGAAACCGGAAGCTCTATCCCCCCTTTCTGTGTTGTGTTGGCCTGACTCCGACGAATGGTCATCCTGAAAACCAATGAAAATTTGAGTACATGCAAATTATGAAGTGTGGATATAACAATTTGCATCTCCGGCACTGCTCCAAATGACGGCAAACCGACAACGCCTGAGAACCGCGCCATCCAACAGTGCATTTCCGTTTTTTAATTTAAGGATGCGCTTTTTTAAACCGTATGACATTATATGTCAAGGAAAAATCGGTATGAATCGATAAAGTCATTGAAGAAAAAACTTTATTATCCTATACTTCCCCCACGGTGTTAAATATAGCTTCTAAATACAAATAGTTATAATAAATCGAACGGCGCTTGAGGCAGGGCATGGAAAATGTGTTCATCTTTTCTTCCGATGTGGAGACGATCAAGACCGGCTACAGCGATGAGGGGCAAAAAGGTCACGGGATTGAAAGGGTATCGACGCTTGTCGAGGAACGGGATCTTGTTGAAAGGCTCCGTAATATCTATCCCTTGGGAAGATGCTTTATCTGGGGTGCCCAGGAAACGGAAGATAATTATTTGCTTTGGCTGGAGATGGAGGCGGAGGATTTCATCCTGGGTGTCCGGGGGCGGTCAATCATTTCCGCCGCCCGGATTTTGATGAAACAGAAGGCACCCGGTCTGGCGGCAGGGGTCTGGGATAGTGAAGCTGGGGCGCCGTTCAGCCTGATCTGCTTTATGGACGAGCCCCTGACCGGAGAGGCAGCCATTGAGCCATCGATGAGTCGGTATCTCGATGCGGGCGCCGGCGAATTCAAGAAACTCGCCGCGGAAAAGAGGGACTGCATGCTCAGCGACTACGCGTCCATTTCAAACTTCGTACGGCTCGGCCTGGGATTCGATTTCCCCTTCTCGTTGCGCCATAGTGAATAGCGACCCACACCCCCTGGGGCGCCTTATCTTTAGTAACTTGAGTGAAGTTACTCGGAAGTGTCCCAGCCCGCAGTGTCCTGGCCTGGATGGGAAAGTAACTTGCCAAGGGGCAGCGCTGAAGTTACTTGGAAGGCATGACTGCTTCGTGAGAAGTCGCAACTCACCCTCCCCTTCAAGGGAGGATCAAGGTGGGGATGAGTCTGCATGTTATAAACATCAAGCTTCGCTTTCATCCCCCTATGTGACGGGATACCGTCGTGGGTGTTTGATATGCTGATGATGGAGATGGATGGGATGATCTTCAAGAACTTCAGGCAGTCAAAAAAGAGTGATCCGGACTGGATGCGCCGGGTGGTCACCGCTGAAAGCATTCTGGAGAAGATCGAACCGGGGATGTCCATATTCCTGGGCACCGGCATGGCTGAGCCGCGGACTTTAGTCAAGCATCTCATGGCTTCGATCCAGCCTAATCTTCAGGACCTGGAGGTGATCCAGTTGGTCAGCCTGGGCGACGCCGTGGCCATCGATGAGAGATTTTCCAGTAAGTACCGTCTGAAGACATTCTTTTCCGGCTGGGTGGCGGGAGAGGCGATTCAGGAGGGAAGAGTGGATCTCATCCCCAGCCGTTTTTCCCGGATCCCCTGGCTTTTCCGCACCGGGGCCATCCATATCGATATCGCCTTCATCCAGATCACACCGCCCGATGAAACGGGCTACTGCAGCCTGGGGCTCGGCATGTCCGTGGAGCGCCAGGCCATGGAGAGCGCCGCGATAGTCGTCGGTGAAATCAATCCCCGGGCCCCCCGCACCCTCGGCGACACCCTGGTCCACATCGATGAGTTCGACGCCCTCATCGAAGGTACGGAACAGTTCTTCTATGTCCCCCGGTGGCCCCTGGACGAGGTCTATCTGAAAATCGCCGGGCATGTGGCCACCATTATCGAAGACGGGAGCTGCATTTCCTTCGCCATCGGCCCGCTCTACGAGGCCTTGGGCAGCCAGTTGAAAGGCAAGAGGAATCTGGGCATCCATTCCCCATTCTTTACCGACGCCCTGATGGAGCTGGTGAAAAGCGGCGCCGTGTCCAATCGGCGCAAGGTCGTCTTTCGGGGGAAATCAGTCGCCTCCTATATCCTGGGTACGGAGGAGCTTCTGACCTGGCTGGACCGGAATCCCCTGGTGGAATTTCAGCCCATTGATGTGGTCCTGAATCCCAAGGTCATTGGACGCAATGACCGGGTGATGGCGATCCTGCCTGCCCGCAAGGTGGACCTGACCGGCAATGTGGCTCTCCACATGGGCAAGGGAAACGTCACCTCCGGCCCCGGCGCGGTCCAGGAGCTTTTCATGGGGGCCGCCATGTCCGCCAAGGGAAGAACGGTCTTTGCCCTGCCGAGCCGCAATCGCCAGGGCGAAGCCAACATCGTCGTTTCCGTGGCCGCGATGCCCTACCAGTTTTCCAACCGCGAATCTCTCGACATCGTCGTTACGGAATACGGAGTGGCCTACCTGATGGGAAGAACCCTCCGGGAGCGGGCCTTGGCCCTGATCGATATTGCCCATCCCGACGACCGGGCGGAGCTTTTCCAACAGGCGAAACAGGCCAAGATGATCTATGCCGACCAGATATATTTCGCCGAATCCGGCCATCTGTATCCGGAAAAGGTAAGCGGCGCCCACACCTTCAAGGACGGATTATCGGTCCGTTTCCGGGCGATCAAGCCGTCCGACGAAGACGAGATGCGACGCCTCTTTTACCGGTTTTCCGATCAGGCGGTCTATTATCGCTATTTCAGCCCCATCAAGGCGATGCCCCACAAAAAGATGCAGGAGTATGTCAACGTCGATTACCGACGTATTATGTCCATTGTGGGTGTCATCGAGGATTCGGGACGGGAGCGGATCATCGCCGAAGCCCGCTATGTCCGCGCCCCGGAGCGCCCCTGGGCCGATACGGCCTTCATCGTCGATGAAACCTTTCAGGGCAGGGGAATTGCCTCATTTCTCTTTTCCCTACTGGCGAAAAACGCCCGGGAGGAGGGCATCGAGGTCTTCACCGCCGATGTGCTGGCGGGCAACAAGGCGATGCTGCGGGTCTATGAGAAGGCGGATTTTCCCATCAAAGCTGTCCTGCAGTCGGGGATATACGAGCTGACCATTCCCCTCCTGGAAAAGGCGTCGGATAATGTGAAGGAAGCTGTCCCCTGAAAAAGCTTGCAAAAGGCAAGGGTTTGGGTTAAAGCCTCGCTTCTTTTTGGATATTGTTGACAATCTTTTCGTCAATGCATATATAGTTCTGGGTCAATCAGCGAGAGTGGCGGAATTGGCAGACGCACTGGACTTAGGATCCAGCCCGCGTAAGCGGTTAGGGGTTCAAGTCCCCTCTCTCGCACCAATTGACCCTGCCAGGACCAACATCACGAGGTGAAGGAGAAGAGAAGAACGGTGAGCGAAGGAAACCAACTGGTAACGATCGAGGAAATTAGTCCGGTAAAGAAGAAGCTGAACTTTGAAATCCCCTGGGAGGAGACCAGGAAATCCCTGGACAATGCCTATCGGATAATCGCCAAAACCGCCAAGGTTAAGGGGTTCCGACCGGGGAAGATACCCCGGTCCATCCTGGAGAGATATTATAAGGAATACGCAGAGGAAGAAACGATAACCGATATTTTCAATCGCTATTTCTGGGATGCATTGAAAGAACACGACATCGAGGTCATTGCTAGGCCCGAGGTCGATCAGCAGGGTATCACCGCGGGAGAATCCTTTTCCTTCAGCGCTACGGTGGAGGTCGAACCGGACTTCGATCCGGAAGGTTACCTCGGCCTGGAAATCGACCGGGAAGAGGTGGAGATGACCGAAGACGATATCGCCGCCAAACTAGCCGAATTGCAGGAGATGTACAGCACGATGGAGGAAACCGACGAGGAGTCGGAGGTCGCAAAGGGCCGGTACGTCGTCATCGATTTTCAGGGCGTCCTGGACGGCCAGCCTCTGAAGGAAATGAAAGCCGACGATTATCTCCTGGAGATCGGTTCGCAGAGCTTCATCCCCGGTTTCGAGGATGAGCTGGTGGGGATGAAGAAGGGGGAACGCAAGGAATTCACCATAACATTTCCCGATGGTTACCACCACCAGGCGGTGGCGGGCAAGGAGGTCGTATTCTCGGTGCAGCTCAAGAACATCAAAGAGAAGAGGCTTCCCGAGATTAACGAGGAATTTGTCAAGAATTTCGAGGAATTCAACAGTCTTGAAGAATTGAAGGCGGATCTGCGGGTTAAGATAGAGGCCCAGAAAACGGAGAAGGCCGATGGAGATATGAGGACTGCCATGATGGACCGGCTGTTGGAGAAGAATCCCTTTCCCGCGCCGGAAACCCTGGTGGAAAGGCAGATCCTTTCCATGATGGCCGATACGAAATGGCGCATGGCGATGCAAGGGATCGATCCCGACAAGGCGGCATCGATTCTTCCTCAATATCATGACCTGTATAAAAATGACGCTAACCGTATTGTCCGGAGCCTCTTGCTGATGAAAAGGATCGCCGTCAAGGAAAATGTAGCAGTGGAAGAGGATGAGATCGAGGCCCGGATCAGAGAGATGGCCGTCCAGCGCGGCCAGACTTACGAGCTCTATCGCGAGAACCTGGAGAAGGAAGGAATGATCGCCGAGATCCGCATGGAGCTGAAGAACAAAAAGGTCATGGAGCTTATCGAAGCGCGGGCGGTAATACGCCCCGTGAAAAAGGCGCCGGCGGCGCCGGGGGAGGTGTAGTAGATGCCCTTGATCCCCATGGTAGTGGAACAGGACGGTCGCGGCGAGCGGGCGTTCGACATCTATTCGCGGCTTCTGAAAGACCGGATCGTTTTCCTCGGCACGGCCATTGACGACACCGTGGCCAATCTGATCATTGCCCAGATGCTGTATCTGGAATCGGAGGATCCCGATAAGGAGATATTCTTCTATCTCAATACCCCCGGCGGCCATGTGAGCTCCGGCTTGGCGATCTTCGACACCATGAACTACATAAAACCCCCCGTGTGCACCTTCTGCATGGGTCAGGCGGCGAGCATGGGCGCCCTGCTTCTGGCCGCCGGAGCCAAGGGGAAGCGATTCGCCCTGCCCCATGCGCGGATTCTCATTCATCAGCCGCTGGGGGGATTTCAGGGACAGGCCACGGATATCGATATTCAAGCCCGGGAGATCCTCAGGCTCAAGGACGAGTTGAACCGGATTATGGCTGCCATGACCGGTCAGCCCCTGGCCAAGATCCAGGCCGACACGGAACGGGACTATTTCATGAGTGGGCAACAGGCCCGAGAATACGGGATCATCGATGTCATCATCGAGAAGCGCCAATAAAACAATAATCATGAGGTCAGTGTAAATGGTCAGAAAAGGTAGAGATACGGCGGGCGGCGGCCCGGGAATCCTGTACTGTTCTTTCTGCGGCAAGAACCAGAACGAGGTGCGAAAACTCGTGGCCGGACCGACGGCATACATTTGTGACGAGTGCATCGAGCTGTGCCGGTGCATCGTCCAGGAGGACGGAGAGGCGCCGCCGGCTCTGGATAAGGCCAAGGGTACCCCCAAGCCCAAGGAAATAAAGAAATTTCTCGACTCTTACGTGATCGGTCAGGAACGAACCAAAAAGATTTTGTCCGTAGCCGTTTACAATCATTACAAACGCCTGTTCCGGCCCGCCGATCTGGAGGGGGTGGAGATTCAGAAGAGCAATGTCCTGTTGATCGGACCCACGGGTTCCGGAAAGACCCTGTTGGCGAAGACCCTGGCCAAGATGCTCAACGTGCCGTTCACCATCGCCGATGCCACCACCCTTACCGAGGCCGGCTATGTGGGTGAAGATGTAGAAAACATCATCCTGTCGCTGCTGCAGAACGCCGATTACGACGTGGAGCGGGCGTCCAAGGGGATCGTTTACATCGACGAGATCGATAAGATCGCCCGCAAGTCGGGCAATCCTTCCATTACCCGGGACGTGTCCGGGGAAGGAGTCCAGCAGGCCCTGTTGAAGATCATCGAGGGGACCATGGCCAACATCCCTCCCAAGGGAGGGCGAAAGCACCCCCAACAGGAATTCATCCAGGTAGACACAACCAACATCCTGTTCATCTGCGGGGGCGCGTTCAACATCCTCGAAGACATCATCGCCAAGCGGGTAGGATTCAGCAATATGGGTTTCGGAGCGGAAATCAGAAGCAAACAGGATCGGAAGGTGGGCGAACTTCTCACGGAGGTGCAGCCCGAGGACCTCTTGAAGTTCGGTCTTATTCCGGAATTTATCGGCCGCCTGCCCGTTATCGCCACCCTCAATGAACTCAATGAAGAGGATATGGTACGCATCCTAAAGGAACCCCGTGACTCCATCATCAAGCAATACAAACAGTTGTTCGATTTGGAGAACGTGAAACTCAAATTCACCGACGGCGCCCTCCGGGCGGTGGCGAAGCTGGCCATAGAGAGAAAGACGGGGGCCCGGGGATTGCGGTCCATTCTGGAAAATACCATGCTGGAGATCATGTATGAACTGCCCTCCCGCCGAGATATGCGGGAGTGTGTCATCAGCGAAGAGGTGGTTTTGAACCGGGAGAACCCGATTCTGATCTTCGAATCGGCTTCGGAAACCGCCTGAGAAAGCTACATAAAGGAAAATATCATATTATATGCCTGAGTACTTGAAAAATAAAGAAATAGGTAAAATAACGGTTATGCCATTGCTGCCGTTACGGGACGTGGTGGTTTTCCCCCACATGATCGTCCCGCTCTTCGTCGGCCGGGAAAAATCCATTGCCGCCTTGGAGTCGGCCATGAAGTATGAAAAGAGCATCTTCATGGTGGCGCAGAAAAACGCCCAGAAGGACGAACCGACGGAAAGCGATATCTATAGGGTCGGGACGATCGGGATCATCATCCAGTTGCTCCGGCTGCCCGACGGGACGGTGAAGGTCCTGGTGGAAGGAAAAGAGCGGGGGGTCATCAAGGAGTTCAACACCGGGGAGGATTTTTTTTCGGTGGAAGTGGAGGAGGTCGTGGAGGATGACGAATCCTACGGCGATCATGTCAAATCCGAGGCCTTGATGCGCAGCCTCAACGAGTCCTTCGTAAGCTATGTAAAGCTTGGCAAGAAGGTTCACATGGAGATGATCAACACCGTATCCACTATCGAGAGCCCCTCTAAGCTGGCCGATGTGATCGTTTCCCATGTGGGGGTAAAGCTGGAAGAAAAGCAGAAGATACTGGAAATATTGAATGTCAGTGAGCGGCTGGAGGCCGTTTACGAACTGCTGCTTGGTGAGATCGAGATCCTCCAGGTGGAGGAGAAGATCAAGCGCCGCGTGAAGAAGCAGATGGAGAAGACCCAGAAGGATTACTATCTGAACGAACAGATGCGGGCTATCCAGAAGGAAATGGGGGAAAAGGATGATCTCAAGAGTGAGATCGCCGAACTGGAGAAACGGCTCAAGGCGAAAAAGATGCCTGAGGAGGCCTACAAGAAGGTCAAGGCGGAGATCAAGAAGATGCAGATGATGGCCCCCATGTCCGCCGAGGCCACGGTGGTGCGGAACTATATCGACTGGCTTCTCGATCTGCCCTGGTACGAGAAGACAGAGAACAAGTACGCCCTAAAGGAATCGGAAGCGATTCTGGAAGAGGACCACTTCGGCCTGAAGCAAGTCAAGGAGCGGATCATCGAGTATCTGGCCGTTCAGAGCCTCATCAAAAAGAACAAGGGTTCGATCCTGTGTCTCGTGGGTCCGCCGGGGGTGGGAAAGACCTCGGTGGCGAAGTCGGTGGCCCGGGCCACGAATAGGAAGTTTGTCCGCTTTTCCCTGGGCGGGGTCCGGGACGAAGCTGAGATTCGCGGTCACCGCCGCACCTATATCGGCGCCCTGCCGGGAAAGATAATCCAGTTGATGAAAAAGGCAGGAACCAGCAATCCAGTCCTCTGCCTAGACGAAGTGGACAAACTGAGTTCCGATTTCCGCGGCGACCCCTCGTCGGCCCTCCTCGAGGTCCTGGACCCGGAACAGAACAACGCCTTCAACGACAATTACCTGGAAGTGGATTACGATCTGTCGGACGTCATGTTCATAACCACGGCCAATGTCCTCCAGACGATCCCGGCGCCGCTGCAGGACCGGATGGAAGTGATACGCATCGCCGGTTATACGGAACCGGAGAAGCTTTGCATCGCCCGGCGCTTTCTGGTGGGCAAGGAAATGGAGGCCAACGGACTCACGGAGAAGAATATCGATTTTTCCGACGGGGCGATCCTGGCCATCATCAGGAAGTACACCCGCGAGGCGGGGGTACGGAATATGGAACGGGAAATCGCCTCCATTTGTCGGAAGGTGGCCCGAAAGATCGTGGCGGAGGGTATTCAGGAACAGATTCGGGTAACATCCAAGTCGGTGGCCAAATACCTGGGGCCGCCGAAATACCGTCACGGCGAATCGGAAGGCAAGGCACAGATCGGCCTCACCACCGGCCTGGCATGGACGGAGGTCGGCGGCGAATTGCTGGTTATTGAGGCGACGATCATGAAGGGAACCGGAAAGATGGTCATGACGGGCAAGCTTGGCGATGTCATGCAGGAATCCGTCCAGGCCGCCATGACCTATGTCCGCTCCCGGGCCGATGAATTCAGTCTGCCGGACAATTATTACAAAGAGACGGATGTTCACGTCCACGTACCCGAAGGCGCCATTCCCAAGGATGGACCATCGGCGGGGATCGCGATGGCCACCTCCATCGCCTCGGCGTACATGAAGAAAAAGGTCCGGGGGGACCTGGCGATGACCGGCGAGATCACCCTGCGGGGCAGGATCCTGCCTATTGGCGGGGTCAAGGAAAAACTTTTGGCCGCCCATCGGGGGAACATGAAGATCGTGATCATCCCCAAGGAAAACGAAAAAGATCTGGCCGAGGTGCCGGCCAATGTCCTCAAGGCCATGAAGATCGTCTTTGTGGAGCACATGGATGACGTTCTGGCGGCGGCCTTTGCCGAGGATGATGACCAGACGGGAAAGGAGGCGGAGGCGGCACCGGCGGAGGATTCTCTGACCCGCTCACCCGCCGCTGCCTATGTAAATTGATGATTTATTTTTCCTTGACAAGCATGGACAATGTTGATAGTTTGCCGATCTTACTTGAGGCGACAGCAAGGGGCGGGTAGCTCAGATGGGAGAGCGCCACGCTTACACCGTGGATGTCACAGGTTCGAGTCCTGTTCCGCCTACCATTTAACAATTCAGCAATCATCAATGCAGACCAATACAGACAAAATACCCGTGAAAAATCGCGGGTTTTTTGTTGACCGCCGTTCAGTCAAGATCAAAGACGATCAATAAAAGTTGACTGAAGCCACGATTTTTAGGTATAGAAATCGCCCAAAGTTACTCCTACAGCCGATATTTTGGAATAACTTACTCCTACGAACATAAGGAGAGCCTCTATGCCCAGAATGGTCG
>JAKQIZ010000054.1 GCA_029561465.1 Deltaproteobacteria bacterium
TCGCCAGTCGGGTCATCCGGTTGTCCGTGCTTTCCATGGACAGGAGGAAATTGCCCTTGATGAGCTCCTTCGCCCCCTGGAGTTCCCTGCCGGTCAGACTCTCTCCGGTCAGACGCATCAGCTCGTTGAGGATCAATCCCAGGACCTCCGGGACCTCCTCCTTCCCCGTCCCCACATAGACGGCCAGCATCCCCGTATCCATGTACGGGGTTATGTAGGAGTGTACGGCGTAAGCCAGGCCCCTCTTTTCCCGGATTTCCTGAAAGAGGCGGGAACTCATGCTCCCCCCCAGGACGGCGTTCATGAGAAAGCCGGCATGACGCCTTTCGCTCCGCGACGAGGGGGCGAGGGTCCCGATCATGAGGTGGACCTGTTCGAGGTCCTTTTCCAGGACGGAAATATTGGCGGACACGGTGGGCGTTGTAAAGCCGATCGGTTCCGCCTCGCCGTCCATTTCCCCGAAGGCCCGGCCGGCCAGCGCCACGAAACGGTCGTGCCGCAAGTGCCCCGCCGCGGTTAGGATGACCCTCCGGCCTCGATAACGGTCGCGGAAAAACCCCCGCAGGGAATCCCGGGTAAAGCGTTCAACCCGCTCCCGGGTCCCCAAGACCGGCATCCCCAGCCGGTCCGCCCGCCAGAAATTGGCTTCGAAGAAGTCGTGGATGTAATCGTCGGGAGAATCCTCCAGCATGCTGATCTCCTGGAGGACCACCGATTTCTCTTTGAGGATCTCCTCATCGTCGAATCGGGAATTGTTGAAGATATCGGCCAGTAAATCGATCGCCAGCTCCAGATGGTAATCCGGAATCTTGATATAAAATGACGTCAGCTCCTTGCTGGTAAAGGCGTTCATGACGCCGCCGACGGAATCGATGTCCGCGGCGATGTCGAAGGCGCTTCGTCGCTCCGTGCCCTTGAAGAGCATGTGCTCGATAAAATGGGCGGTCCCGTTGGACTGCTCGTTTTCGTAACGGGAACCGCACTCCACCCAGATACCGATGGAAATGGAACGGACATGCTCGATCTCCTCCGAGATGATACGCAGTCCGTTGTCCAGAATCGTCTTACGATACATTCGCCCCCAAGGCTTCCTTCCTGCTCAGGCGAATCTTGCCCTGTTTGTCGATCTCGAGGACCTTGACCATGATTTCGTCGCCCTCGTTGACCACATCCGTCACCTTGTTGACCCGGTTCTTGGCCAACTGGGAGATATGTACCAGACCTTCCGTTCCGGGCAGGATCTCCACGAAGGCGCCGAAGTCCACCACCTTTTTCACCGTCCCGGTGTAAATCTTGCCGATCTCCGCCTCTTCGGTAAGCCAGCGGACCATGGCCACGGCCCGGGCCGCCGCCTCCGCGTCCGCGGAAGCGATGGTGACCGTGCCGTCATCCTCCACATCAATGGTCACCCCGGTCTCGCTGACGATCTGGCGGATGTTCTTGCCGCCGCTGCCGATGACGTCCCGAACCTTCTCCGGCTTCACCTTGACGGTGGTGATCCGGGGCGCATAAAGAGAGATGTCGGACCGGGACGCGGCCAGCGTCTCGAGCATCCGATCGATGATATGGATTCTCCCCTCCCGGGCCTGCCCGAGCGCCCGTCTCAGGATCTCCTCCGTGAGGTTGTCGATCTTGATGTCCATCTGCATCGCCGTTACGCCTTCCTTGGTGCCGCAGACCTTGAAGTCCATATCGCCGGCATGGTCTTCATCCCCCAATATGTCGGATAGAATGACCACCTCGTCTCCCTCCTGGAGGAGACCCATGGCGATGCCGCCCACGGGGGCCTTGATGGGCACCCCGCCGTCCATGAGGGACAGACAGCCGCCGCAGACCGTCGCCATGGAGGATGAGCCGTTGGAGGACAGGATTTCGGAAACGATGCGGATCGTATAGGGAAATGTCTCCGCCGGCGGCAGCACCGCAGACAATGCCCGGCGGGCCAGGTTGCCGTGTCCGATCTCCCGCCGGCCGGGGCTGCCGAGCCTTTTCGCCTCGCCCACCGAGTAGGGAGGGAAATTGTAGTGGAGGATGAAGGCCCGCCGTTCCTCGCCGCCGATGAAATCGATCCGCTGCTCATCGGAAGAAGTCCCCAGGGTCATGGCCGCCAGGGCCTGGGTCTCGCCCCGGTTGAAAAGGGCGGAGCCATGGACTCTGGGCAACAGGCCGACCTCCGATGATATAGGCCGGATGTCCGTGAAGGAACGACCGTCGATGCGCCGTTTTTCCCGGAGGATCTTCTCGCGGAGGATACTGCGGTCCAGGGTTTCGAAGCTGCGTAAAACCTGGGAAACCAGAGCCGGATCGGGAACCGGGGCGGAATCGTCATCAGGGGAGGTCTTCACCGCACAGGTCTTCACGGCCTTATCCCGGAGCGCATCGATCATGGCATAACGTTCCTGTTTCCGCGGGGTTCGGTAAGCCTCCTGCAGGCCCGCGGTTACCGTATCGGCCACCATTTTCGTCAATCCCTCGTCCACTGTCGCTTCCGCTATGGTTCTCTTTTCCTTCCCGATTTTCCGGCGCATTTGATCCTGGAGTTCGATGATGGGACGCATGGCCTCCAGGCCGGCATTGATGGCGTCCACCAGATCGTCTTCGGCGATCTCCTTCGCCTCTCCCTCCAGCATGACCAGGTTGACGTCGAAATCACGGCCCCGGGTCCCGGGGGTAATCTTTCGCCCCGTGAGAAAGATGTTGAAATCGCTCTCCTTCAGGGCCTCGGCCCCGGGGTTGCAGACCAGTTGCCCGGCGCTTCTTCCCACCCGGACTCCGGCCACCGGTCCCTTGAAGGGGACATCGGACATCACCAGGGCCGCCGAGGCGCCGATCATGGCCGCCACCGCCGGATCGTTGTCCGTATCCAAGGAAAGGACGTTGGCCACGATCTGGGTCTCAAAATTATAACCTTTGGGGATGAGCGGGCGGATCGAGCGATCGATCATGCGGGAGGTCAGGATTTCCCGCTCGTTTGGTCTCCCCTCCCGTTTGAAGAAGCCGCCGGGGATCTTCCCCGCGGCATAGGTCATTTCCTGGTAATCGACGGTCAGGGGCAGAAAATCGAGCCCCTCTCTCCCGGTTTTCAGGGAGACGACCGTCACCAGGACCATCGTATCTCCATAGGTTACCAGCGCGGCCCCATCGGCCTGTTCCGCCAAATAACGGGCCTTTATAGACAGAGTTCTACCCGCAAATTCGCCCTTGAATATTTCTTTCATCAAAATATCATATCCTCTCTAATTGCTTTCGCTATTTTCTCAGTCCCAGCCGTGAGATCACGGCCCGGTAACGTTCGATGTCCTTTTTCTTTATGTAATCCAGCAGGCGCCTCCTCTGACCGACCAGCTTCAACAGGCCCCGCCGGGAATGGTGGTCCTTTTTGTGGACCTTGAAATGCTCGGTGAGATACTCGATCCGCGCACTGAGCAGGGCAATCTGGACCTCCGGAGAACCGGTATCCTTTTCATGCAGTTTGTACTGGGCAATGATTCCTTGCCTTCTTTCTGAATCTAGCACTTTTGTTCCTCCCTCTTTACTGGTTATATCGATTCATTCAATTTTCGTTAAAAACTCGCAGCAGTTTCATCACGGGGACATCTTCGGGCAAGCCCGGCAGGTCCGGACTGCCGTATTGCATCCGGGCGATCGCCGTCAGTTTACCATCCCTGCCGGTCAGCTTTACCATATCTCCCGGAGCAAGAAAAGGAATATCATCACGATTATTCACCATTTCCGCACCGGGCTGCCAACCGTCCCGGATCCTCCGCCGCCAGGCCTCCGGCAGGGTAATCTCCGGCAGGTCCGGCAGCGCCGCCGCCAGGGGGATGAGGAGCTCGTAAAGCCGCTCGCGCTCTTCCATTCGGTCCGCCGGCCCCATCTCCACTGCCGCCGCTTCAGAAAAGGCGCCGCTCCGGGTACGCCGCAACTCCGCCACACAGGCCCCGCAGCCCAGGAGATCACCGGCGTCGCCACAGAGCGAACGGACATACGTGCCCGCCGAACAGGTAAGGCGAAACCGCACATAAGGCAGGGACACTTCCTCGACGTCCAGTGCGTAAATCTCCACCGGACGCGGCGGCGCTTCCATCTCGATTCCCCGGCGCGCCCATTTGTACAGGGCCTGGCCCCGCACCTTCACCGCCGAATAGCGGGGGGGCACCTGCTCGCTTCGCCCCACAAAGCGTTTTAAAACCGCATGAACGGCATCGACCGCAACCTCCGGCGGTCGCCGTTCCACCACCCGTCCCTCGATATCCAGGGTATCCGTGCGGACCCCCAGGAGCATGGACACCCGGTATTCCTTGGCCGCCCCGATGAGAAAGGGGACGAGTTTGGTCGCCTCGCCGACGCACACGGGCAGCACCCCCGTGGCGAGCGGATCCAGAGTACCCGTATGACCCGCCCGGACGCCGCCCAGGATCTTCCTCACCGCCTGGACCACGTCATGGGAAGTCCGGCCCGCGGGCTTGTCGATAACGACCACCCCGTGCATCATCATTCCGGCAGGCGCATGGCGGCAAAAAGCCGCCGCTTCACCACGGCGATATCCCCCGCAATCCGGCACGCCGCCGCATTGACATGCCCGCCGCCGCCGAAAACGGCGGCAACTTGGGCCACATCCGTGGTCCCCTTGGAACGAAGGCTGACCTTGAAGCGCTGCTCCCCTATCTCCGTGAAGAGAACGGATACGGAGACGCCGTCGATGGTCCGGGGCAGATCCACCAGCCCTTCCGTATCCTCGGGAAGGGCGCCGATTTCCTCGAAATCACGGAGCAGGACCGTCAGCGAGCCGACCCGGTCCCCGCAATCGAAGCTGAGGCTTTGCATCACCCGGGCCATGAGCATTATTTTGGCCCGGGGACATTTTTCATAGATATTTTCCGATATCCACTGGGGATCGGCGCCCCGGCCAACGAGAAACCCTGCCGCCGCCAATGCCTCCCGACCTGTATTACCGTAGCGGAAACCGCCCGTATCGGTGAGAATGGCCGTATAGAGGTTGGTCGCCATTTCCCGGTCGATGTCCGCCCCCATCGCGGTGAGGAGACGGAAAATCAGCTCTCCCGTCGAACTTGCCGCCGGATCGATGAGCCGAAGCTCGCAAAAGCCGTGGTTGGAAACATGGTGATCGATATTGACCAGTTGCCGAACGTTGCCGATGTCCGGGGCGGCGTCGCCCACCCGTTCCAGTTCGCTGCAATCGAGGATGAAGGCGGCGTCGAAGGCCACCGGCGCCGGCAGGACATGGACGATGTCATCGGCGCCGGGAAGGAAGCGGTAGCTACGGGGCGTCGGGTCCTGATTGTAAACAACCGCGTCCTTGCCGAGATTTCCGAGCAGCCGGCAAAGCGCCAGCTCCGAACCCAAGGCATCTCCGTCCAGCTTCACGTGGGCCGTAATGAGAAACTTATGATAACGATCGATCAGGTCAATTATCCTCTGAATCATTTTCCTCCCGTCCGGCACGAATCCCGGCCAATATCTTTTCGATGCGGCTTCCGTAGGCAAAGGACGGATCGAAAGAAAAGACGACTTCGGGAACGTAACGGAGTTCCAGCCGTTTCCCCAATTCCCGGCGCAGAAAACCATTCGCCTTCTGCAGGGCCTGCCTGGTCTCGGGGCGGCAGACGTCCTGTCCCATCTCCACGAAATAGATCCGCGCCAACCGCAGATCGTCGGTTACCTTAACCCCGGTTATGGTAAGGCTCTTCATCCGCGGATCGCTCACTTCCCGGACCAGGATCTCGGACAGCTCGGCCATGATCCGTTCGGCCACCCGCTGGGCCCGTTTAAAAGTCGTCATATTTTTCCGCTGTTTCCCCCGGCCCGGATGTTCCTGCCATCCACTCCGAATAACTGGTTATCTCCAGATTCGTACCGATCACCTGGGCGATCTCCATACCTTCCATATAGTTGAAGATGTGATCTATCTTGGCGTTGATGTACCGCCGGTCGTTTCCCACCACGCAAAACCCCACCCGGGCCTTTTTCCAGGAATCGTTTTCCCCGACCTCGGCAATGGATACGTTGAAGGCGTTCTGAGTCCGTTTTATAAGCTTCGTCAGGACGGAGCGCTTCTCCTTCAGAGACCGGCACTCCGGCAGCCACAGTTCTACCATTCCCACGCCCACGATCATAAATGCCTATAGTTTGCGATCCACTTGTTCGTTGATATAGGCCTCGATCACATCCCCCTCGTGAAGGTCGTTGAAGTTCTCGATGCCGATGCCGCACTCATAACCGGTTGCCACTTCCCGGGCGTCGTCCTTCTGTCTTTTCAGCGAGGCGATCCGACCGTCGTAAACAACCACTCCTTCCCGTACCAGCTTGAGATTGGCGGCCCGGGAAATCTTGCCGTCCGTAACGTAACACCCCGCAATCGTTCCTACTTTTGGAATCTTGAACAGTTGGCGAACCTCGGCCCGACCCTGGACGACCTCCTTGTAAACCGGCTCCAACAGCCCTTCCATGGCCGCCCGGACGTCCTCGAGGAGGTTGTAGATGATGTCGTAGAGTTTGATTTCCACGCCTTCCTGTTCCGCCACTTCCACCACGCGGCTGTCCGGCCGGACGTTGAAACCGATGATGATGGCATTGGCGGAAGAGGCCAGCATGACATCCGTCTCCGTAATGGCCCCCGTGGAGCTATGAATGATCCGGAGTTTCACGTCGGTGGTGCTCAGTTTGTTCAAGGCCTCGGTGATGGCCTCCATGGATCCCTGGACGTCCGCCTTGACGATGACGTTGAAATCCTTCACCCCTTCCTTGATCTTCTGATAGAGCTGTTCCAGGGTGATCTTCGAGGTGGCGGACAGCTCCTTTTCCCTTTCCTTGCGGGTCCAGTAATCGGCGATCGTCCGCGCCTTCTTTTCATCCTCCACGCAGAGGAACTCGGCGCTTACCTGGGGGACGCTGGAAAAACCGATCACCTCCACCGGCATGGAAGGACCGGCTTCCTTTACCCGCCGGCCCTGATCGTCGATCATGGCCCGGACCCGGCCGTATTCCGTCTTCGAGGCGAAGGTGTCGCCCTCCCGGAGGGTCCCCTCCTGGATGAGGACCGTGGCCACGGGCCCCCGCCCCTTGTCGAGCTTCGATTCGATGATGATGCCCCGGGCCGGCCGGTCCGGATCCGCCTGGAGTTCCAGGATGTCGGCCTGGAGGAGGATCATCTCCAGGAGGGACTCGATCCCCGTCCGCTGCTTGGCGGACACCTCGCAAAAGATCGTCTCGCCCCCCCACTCCTCGGAGACGAGGCCGTATTCCGTCAGGGCCTGTTTGATCCG
>JAKQIZ010000072.1 GCA_029561465.1 Deltaproteobacteria bacterium
CCGGAGGCCTATCGGCGGCTCATGGAAACCGAGAAGGGCCGGCAGCTTCGGGAACGGGCCGAAGCGGAGCGGCTCCGGGCGGAGGATGAGAAGTCCCGAAAGCTCGCGACCCTGAAGGAAAAGATCTCCCCCCTGCTCCAGGGCCGGGAGGAATGCTTCCTGGACGAGGCTCTGATGTGCTCGATGGCCGATATCGTTGGGGAGCTGGCGGCGCAGGAGGGCCCGGAAACCACTGATGCGGTCCTCGATCGTCTCGCGGAAGCCCTGCGGAGCGACCGGCAGGACGTACGCGATCAGGCCGCCGCGGCGCTGGCCCAGATCCTCGACCGGTTGCCGGAGCGCCGGCGGCAGGAGGAATTGAACCGGCTTGCAGACCGGCTGCGGGCCTGGATCGAAAAGGAGACCGTGGCGACGACGGCCTACCGGAAGCTCTGTCACCTCCTGAAGGACCTGATCTCCCTGCGGATCGGGGACGGGGAATATCGGGAGGCCCTGCCGCTCTTGCAGCTCTTCCACCGCATCGACTATGGCCTCCTGGAGAAGAACGAGACGGCCCAGGAGATCGCCATGGACATCATCCGGGGGCTTTCGACGCCGGAGCGCCTGGATTTTCTCTTCGATCGCTACGAGCGGCTCACGGGGGAGGATGAGGAGCAGAAGGACGTGGGGCGGCTCCTGGCGCACCTCGGGGAGGGCTCCCTGGCGCGGCTGATGGACATCCTGCGGGAGCATACCAACAGCGACGAGCGGGTTAAGGTCCTCCATTTGTTCATCGAGATCGGGAGGCCGGTCCTGGCCATCATCAAGAACGAGATCCACCTCGACCGTCCGTGGTACTTCCACCGGAATCTGGCCTATCTGCTGGGGTGGATCAAGGGGGAGACGACCGTGGAATCGCTGCGGGCGCTGCTGTTGCACAAGCACGACAAGGTGCGGCAGGAGGCGCTGACCAGCCTCGCCAAGGTGGGGGGCGGGGAAAGGGGACCGGTGCTGCTGGAGACCCTGCCGGCGGTGGACGGCGCCTTCAAGCTGGAACTTATCGATCGCCTGGGAAGGATGAAGTACCGGGAGGCGACGCCGGTGTTCCTGGCGATGATGAAGGAGCGGCCGTTTATCGTGACGCCGGCGCGGATCGATCTGGAGGAGGCGCTATGCACCGCCCTGGGCCGGATCGGAGACCCGGCGGCGTTATCCATGCTCAACGAGATCAGCAATCCCGGCTTCTTCACGGTGACTACCTACCACAAGAAGGTCAAAATCGCCGCCTCCCAAGCCCTCAACCTCATCGGCAGGAATTAGAGCAGGAATTAGAGCAAGAATTAGGCGGCGTGCCCTGGGTAATTTCCGTGTGATATTTCTTGACAAGCGGTTTGAATATGGTACCAATTACGAACCTGAGGTTAATACCATGAATATCATCAACGATATCAAACCAGTTACCTATCTGAAGGCCAGAGCGGCGGATTTGCTGGATCAGATAAACGAAACTCATCGCCCGGTAATAATTACCCAGAACGGGGAGCCCCGGGCGGTACTGCAAGATCCCGAGAGCTATGAAAACATGCGCAACACCATCGGGATATTGAAGCTCCTTTCCCAGGGAGAGGCGGATATTCGCGACGGCCGGACCAAACCACAGGAAGATGTGTTTGCGGAAATCGAGTCGGCACTGAATGCCAGCATGAATAACATCCCAGAATGAATAAGGGATACTCGATTGAATGGACGGTGGTTGCCGAAGGTGATTTACGGCGAATAATCGACCATATCGCTATTGACCATCCCGGTAATGCCAGGCAGATACCCAGTGAAATCAGAGAGAAAGCATCCAATCTCTACGACTTTCCAGAACGGGGCCGGATCGTTCCCGAACTTCGGACACAGGGAATAGACACCTACAGAGAATTGATCGTATCACCCTGGCGTATAGTCTATCGGATTTCAGGACGTTCAATCTATGTTCTGTCGGTTTTCGACGGCAGACGGAATATCGAGGACGTCCTCCTGGATAGATTGCTGTAACAGGGTAACCGTCTGACGGACTCATCTTGGCGGTTTTTCAAAATTGAGTAAGGCCACGCTGCTTCCGATCAAGATATCGAATTAGAAACTTGGCGCTTTTTGGGTCAGGCCGTGCGGAGGAAGGCGACGGCGTTTTGGAAGAGGGCGAGGCCCTGGCCGGCGTCGGGGAGGTCTTCGCGGGTCCAGCGGGGATGGTTGACACGGTGGAGGAAGGCCTCCGGGTGGGGCATGAGGCCGAAGATCCGGCCGGTGGCGTTGCAGATGCCGGCGATGGCGTCCACGGAGCCGTTGGGGTTGTCCGGGTAGGACATGGTGGGGCGGGAGGCGCCGGGGGCCTCGGGGGCGGCGGGAGCGGCGGACGTGGCGGCAACACGGGAGGTTTGGAAGCTGCCAGATGCGGCGCCAAAGGCAGTTGACCCGGTGAAGGTCGGGGCGTGGATCGCCTCTGTGCCGAAGGTCGAGGCGCTGCCGGTGGGGGAATCAATGCCGGCGGAGAAAGTGGCGGCGGGAGTGGTGGCGGTTGTGCCGCCTTTTTTTGTTTGGCCGTGGATATCCACGGAAGGGAAAACGCTAATTTTAAAGACCTGACCCCCGGTTTGGTTGCAGTACTGGAGGGCGACGTGGCCCTCCCGGTGGAGGCGGGCCCTGATGGCCTCGTCCTGGGGGATGAACTTCCCTTCGCCGTGGCGCACGGGGAGGTAGAGGTGCGAAAGCCCCCGGGTGAAGATGCACGGCGAGGCGGGATTGACGGTTAGATGGACCCAGCGGTCTTCGAAACGGCCGGAATCGTTGTACGTCAGGGTGGCGGTCTGGGTCTGGTAATCGCCGTCGCAGCCCGGGAGGAGCCCCAGCTTCACGAGGAGCTGGAAGCCGTTGCAGACCCCCAGGATGAGCTTGCCGTCCCGGATGAAGCGGGTCATCTGATCGTAGAGCTTTTCCTCCGTGCCGGCGATAGCGGCGTGACGGATCCGGTTCGCCCCGGCTTTGGCGGCGCCGAGGTCGTCGCCATCAAGAAAACCACCGGGAAGATTGAGGAAATCGTAGTCGTCGAGGCGCTTCTCCCCGGCAAGGAGTTCGCTGATGTGGACGATGTCCACGACGTCGGCCCCGGCGAGGCGGCAGGCGTGGGCCATCTCCACCTCGCAGTTCGTGCCGTTTCCCGTGATGACGATGCTTTTGACGATCTTGCTCATTCAATACCTTCTAACCCCCATGCCCGGCGCGGGCACAACGAAAGATGAAAATATTCAATCTGTTGGAACTATTTTCATATAAAATATGTGGGCACTTCCCCTTATTTATCTTATTGCTCCCTCCCCTTCAAGGGGAGGCCCAGAATATAGTTGTCCCCTCCCCTTCAAGGGGAGGGCTATGGTGAGGATGGGTTTAAGCCTGCCCGTTGATATTACATCCTCTTACCCCATGCCCCTCCTAAACTCCTCCTCCTTAGTAAGGGGGATGAAGAAAAACGCTTCTGAGCAGGCCATCATGTTTCATTCTCAGGGCAGCGGCTGCTGCCAGGCTGCCTTCAATTCCGCCAGGGGCTCCCGGAGGATGATGTCGCCGCCCAGGCCCCGGATGGTGAGCAACGGCGCGGCCGTCACGACCCCCACCGCGGCGAAGACCACCGGTGGCGGTTCGGGAGACTCCTCCGCGAAAGCCGGCACTGGCGCCATGCCCGTTGATGTTTCTTCTGCATTTGCGCCGATTTTTCCGGTCCCGGAATGCGAGGGGGACGGCGGCGACGATGATAGCGACGCTGCTCCATTATTTGCCATTGAAGATGACAATTGTCCCGATTCCCCTGTGGATGTTGCCGCTGCAATCATAGCTGCCGTTGGTGCGATTTCCTGATTTTTTCCACTTGCCCCCGTGGTTGAAGAAAGAGGGACGCTGTCTCCAATTTCCATTCCAGAGGAGTTTTCTGTCAACTCATCGGGGCGTAAACCTGAAATAGATTGCCTGTTTTCGGGACGGGGGGTCTGTCTGCCCACGTATAATTCCGTCTCGAAGGCGGCGCGGTTGGCCGGGGAGACGGTGACGACGAAGCGGCTGGCCGTCTCGGAGAAGAGGAGGTAGTCGTCCCGGTGGAGGTCCCGGCGGGGGACCTGCCGCAGATCCACGTCCATGCCCAGCCCGCCGGCGAAGGCCGTCTCCGCCAGGGCGATCCCCAGCCCGCCGTCGGAGCAGTCGTGGCATGAGGCCACGAGGCCCGCCGCGATGGCCCGGTGCAGGGCGGCGTACAGCCATTTTGCCGCCGCCGCGTCCACCCGGGGGCAGTTGTCGCCCACGCAGCCGTGGAGGGCGTACCACTCCGAGGCCCCCAGTTCGTTTTTCGTTTCCCCCAGCACATAGACGATGTCCCCCGCCCGCTTGGCGTCCATGGTCACCGCCCGGCGGACGTCCGCGATCCGGCCGATCACGGAGTACAGGAGCGTCGGCGGGATGGAGATCTTCGTCCCCTCGATGGCGTAGTCGTTCTTCATGCTGTCCTTGCCGGAGATGCAGGGGACGCCGTAGGCCGTGGTGTAGTCGTAAACGGCCTGGTTGGCCCGGACGAGCTGGGCGAGCTTGTATTCCCCGTCGGGGGTCTTCTCCGAGGCGACGGGATCGCACCAGCAGAAGTTGTCCAGGCCGGCGAGGTAGTCGGGGTCCGCCCCGACGGCGACGGCGTTCCGGACCGCCTCGTCGATGGCGCAGGCCGCCATGTCGTAGGCGTCGATGTCGCTGTAGCGGGGGCAGATGCCGTTGGCGATGACGATGCCCTCGAGGGTGTCGAGGAGGGGGCGGATGACGGAGGCGTCGCTGGGGCCGTCGTTGGCGGCGCCGGTGAGGGGCTTGACGACGCTGCCGCCCTGGACTTCGTGGTCGTACTGGCGGACCACGGATTCCTTGCTGCAGATGTTGAGCCGGGAGAGCATCCGCCGGAGGGCGGCGCCCATATCGGCGGGGACGGAAGCGGAAGCGGGCGCCGCCGCCGGCGCAGTTATTGATGATGAAGTCGCAGCTTCAGTAGCCGCCGTGAGTGCAGATCCGGATGCCGCCGCCGCCGTGGACGCCCCTGCTGCCACCGTGTTTGTAAGTGTCGGGGCCGCCGCCGGTGTTGCCGCTGCTTCCGTTGCCCCTCCCGCTACTGCTCCTGCTGATTCCACCGCCTCCGCTGTCGGGGCCGCCGTTCCCCCTGCGGCTAATCTTGCTCCCGCGGCGATCGCCGCCGGTGATGGGGCTGCCGCTTCTCCCGCTGCCCCCGCTGCCGGTGATGGGGACGGCACGGGCAGATCCGGTTCGGGGCGGCGGGGCCGCTCCCACCGGGCCCGGAGCCGCATCTGGGGGAGGCCGTCATGGAGGAAATCCATACGCAGGAAGGCGACGGTTTCCTCGCCGTAGCGGACGTGGAACATCCCCGTATCTGTGTAGGTCCCCAGGACCGTGGCCTCGACGTCCATCCTGGCGGCCAGGGCCAGGAAGGCGTCGCGCTGCTCCGGGGCGACGGCGAGGGTCATCCGCTCCTGGGATTCGGAGATGAGGATCTCCCAGGGATTCAGGCCGGGGTACTTCAGGGGGGCCCGCCGGAGATCCAGATTGCAGCCCCCGGAGAGTTGCGCCGTCTCGCCCACGGAGGAGGAGAGGCCGCCGGCGCCGTTATCGGTGATGCACCGGTAGAGCCCCAGATCCCGGGCCTTGAGGAGGAAGTCCGTCATCTTCTTCTGGGTGATGGGGTCGCCGATCTGAACGGCCGTGACGGGCGAGCCTTCATGCAGCTCTTCGGAGGAGAAGGTGGCGCCGTGGATTCCGTCCTTGCCGATCCGCCCCCCGGTCATGACGATGAGGTCGCCGGGGACGATTTCCTTGGTGTGGGTGGGCTTGCCGTGGAGGCGGGCGGGCATGATGCCGCCGGTGCCGCAATAGACCAGGGGCTTGCCGAGGTAGCGCTCGTCGAAGACCAGGCAGCCGTTGACGGTGGGGATGCCGCTCTTGTTGCCGCCGTGCTCCACGCCTTCGCGGACGCCCTCGTAGATCCGCCGGGGGTGGAGGATCCGCTTCGGGAGGGGGCGGTTGTAGTCCGGCGGGGCGAAACAGAAGACATCGGTGTTGAAGATCAGCTTGGCCCCCATGCCCGTGCCGAAGGGGTCGCGGTTGACGCCCACGATGCCGGTGAGGGCGCCGCCGTAGGGATCCAGGGCGGATGGGGAATTGTGGGTCTCCACCTTGAAGACGAGGCTGTAGTCGTCGTTGAAGCGGATGACGCCGGCGTTGTCCACGAAGACGGAGAGGCAGAAATCACCGGTGGCGCGGGCGCGGCGTTCGGCGCGGATCCGTTCCGTCGACCCCTTGATGTAGGTCTTGAAGAGGGAGTCGATCTCGGTGATCCGGCCGGTCCCGTCGTCATAGGCGATGCGGCTGTTGAAGATCTTGTGCTTGCAGTGCTCCGACCAGGTCTGGGCCAGGCACTCCAGCTCCGCGTCGGTGATCCGGGCGGTGGCGGGGAGGCCGACCCGGGCGCGCTCCGCCTGGACGGCGGGGTCGCGGAAGTAATCCCGGAGGATCCGCATCTCCTCCAGGGTCAGGGCGAGGACCCGCTCGTTGCTGATGGCGAGGAGGGCGTCCTCGCTGACGTCGAGGTCGATCAGCTCCGTGGCGGGGCGCTCCGTGCCGGTGACACGGGGTACGTAGGGGGCGATGCCCCGGACGGGGTCCCAGTCGGCCCGGGCGATCACCTCGTAGCGTTCGATGAGCTCATTGGCGAGGAGTTGGGAGGCGATGCGCTCTGCTTCAGGGCGGTTGATGGCCCCCCGGAGGAGATACTGCCGGGAGGTGTGGACCCGGAAGGGGCGAGGAGCGCCTCCGGCAATTGCCGCCGGCTGGTCTGCGGAAGATCGTTCAACGGTTGCGGCCGATACCGCGCCGGATATATTAATGTAATCTGCATCTCCCGATAAGGAATCGGGATAATTAACGGAGATCGACCTGCCGGCCGTGCCGGCCGTGGCGGGCGTGGCGGCACCGGTCGGGATACCGAGGAGGATGGCGACGGCCTCTTGGGCGGTCTTGCCCACGTTGTCCGTGACGCCGGGCCGGAAGCCTACCTCGATGAGCCAATCGAAATCCCAGGCGGCCGCGGCCACGGCGCCGTCGATGGCGTAGTGCTGGATCACCGCGTCGGACAGGGGGCCGGCGGCTGCCCGTGCCAGCTCCTCCCGGGAGAATTCGCCGTCCAGGGTGTAAACCTCCACGGTCCGCACCGTTTCCACGGGGATATGGAGGTGCTCGTTGATGCGGCGTTTGATCTTTTCTCCCAGGGCGTCCCGGATGCCTTCCCGGAAGCCGATTTCGATGCGGTGGGCCATTGTTCCTCGCAAGGCGATTTTTGGCGGCGAGTATAGGTAATGGGCGGCGGCCTGTCAAGCAAAGATGACGACATCGTAAAAAGTCCATATGCGGCGAAAGCGCTTCATCCTTCGTCACTGCGACGTACGCCCGAGTACGTCTCATTCCTGAGGATTCGCGCGCCTTGCCTCTGGAGCTTTTTACTTCGTCGTCAAGATGGTGACTTTTTGCGAATTCATCAAAGATGACGACATCGTAAAAGTCCATATGCGGCGAAAGCGCTTCATCCTTCGTCACCGCGATATTAGGCGCCGGCGAGCCGGCGCTGGAAACCTCCTTTCCAATTGACTTTCCCGCTTTAATGGCATATAGAGGCGCCGCCGGCGCCGGGTATTGTCGCCCGGCGCCGTGGCGGAGCTTATATCAGGGCCTTTAAGGACTGAAATACCATATGGGAGTAGGTGGAGGTCAATTCATGAAAAAAGCAGTCAGTTCCAAGATCAAGAAGGTTTCCAGTCTCAAGTACGACCAGCAACTTGCGGAATCCCCCTTCGAGTGGTGGGGCCCTTCCCCCGATGAGGCCCGCCGGGTCATGTCGGC
>JAKQIZ010000090.1 GCA_029561465.1 Deltaproteobacteria bacterium
ATGTCCCATTTGGGACGGCATCGTAAAAAGATCCGCAGGCGAGGCGCGCGCATCCTGAGGAATGAGGCGTACTTGTACGTACGTCGCAGTGACGAGGGATGAAGCGCAACGAAGCATCCGGACTTTTTACGATGCCGTCAAGGTTGCCTCCTCCGGTCGGGAGGGAACGGTGCGGTGACAACGGGAGGAACACATGATCGATCATGCCGGGATTAAGGCCCTCGCACTGGCGGCGGCGCTGCTGTGGCTGGGCGCGATGCCGGCGCCGGCGCCGGCGGCGAACCGGACGGTGCAGTTCCAGATAGCGGGCTGCCACACGTGAGGAGACCGGGCCAGGATGGGGTCCATCCTGAGAAATACCGCGGGGGTGATCAATTTCGTCATCCCCCGGGACGGCGTGGTCGTGGTCGCCTACGACGACGGGCGGACATCGGTGGCGGATATCGTCAAGGCGCTGGAAAAAGGGAGATTCAAACTCCGGAGGGCGCCGGCTCATGTGCAAACGGTTGTCTCTCCACCACCGGCGGCTTCCCCGGCGCCGCCGACCGCGCCCGGACTGCCCCTTTACAGAACCAGACGCTGATGGCCGCATAGGCGGATTCACTTGTTTTTGCGATCATGCCACGGAAAATAATCAGCCATGAGGTGATGATCCATGTCCTTTCGGATGAGGAACGGAATTTCCTGGCAACGTTTTTTTCACATCACTAAAAGGGTCTCACGGTTCCCTCCCTTTGAATAAGGGAGGGGGTAATGTCGTCATCACCTTAAGATGAGCACCTTCATGTCCGAAAATATTATTCTTTCTGCCGGATCTTGAACCCAGAGTAAAGGTGCGCCCTGGAAATGGCTGGAGTCCGAATATTCGACCAGAAGGCTGTCATTGACAAAAATCTTACAGTTTTTACCCTTTGCTTCAATACGGATATTGTTTATATCTTCTCTAAATAAAGCCGAATATTGCCAATCGTATCGTTTCCAGCTTGGGTTCATGGGATACCAGTTTCCACTTAACCCACTGTATATGTTATAAGTTCTGTTAAACCCAAAGTTAAAGGCATAGCCCTGATTGATTGAGGTATGGTTGCGAAACGTTTTCTTTCCACCCGGTACGACGGTACATCTTGTGCCGATGCCGACGCCCGACTTCAGACCGCTCAAGTGCTCCACCCTTACCTCAAAGATATAATCCCGGAATTCATCCTTGAGGATGAGATGCCCGCCGCTTCCCACAATTGCGCCGTTTTCAGCGTACCATTGGCCGTCGAGAATTTCCCAGTTATCAAGATTCACGTAGTATCCTGAGTCGTGCTGACTTTGCGTCGCCCGATGGGCGATCGCTTTTTCCCTGCCGGTGTCATTTTTTTTTGTCCGTTTCTCGTCCCCACCAAAGAGGTTTTCAACGAGTTCATTGCTCATCGCGGTGATCAGATTCAGATTGGTGCCGGTTACATTCTTTCCCAGTTTGGCTTCGCCGGTTTTTACATCTATCATCCGGGAATTTATGGTATAGGCATTGCCGATTCTTACTACCGATCCGACAATGATGAGATCCGCGCCCAGAACCTTGCCGATTTCAACGGCGCTTCTGTCATCGATGATGCCGGATTGCTGAAACTTCTGCTCGGAGAGGGCCTTGCTTATCTGGGCACGTTCTACGACAAGATAATTCTTGTTGCTTACCAGCGTAGTCCTGATTATTTCTGCCACGGCCTTGCCGAGATAATCCTCAGTTCCCATGCTTTCAAAATCCAGGACGGCGACAGAGGGCTTGGTTTCGGCGCCCAGGTTTGAAAAAGACAAAAATACGATCATTACCGCCGCGAGAGCGCTATATAGGCAGCCCTTATTCAATGAAAACCTCGTGTCAATGTTTTATCCTTGTCTGCAATTATTGGTATACATAGCATATTTTATGGAGAACGGCACGGAATAATGCGAATGGTCCCCAAATCCCTAAGGTGATAATCGCCGCCCTCTAGAAGAGGTGATAATAGACGATGGAAAGAACTATGGCGGAAAAGATCATGATAACCGTCGGGCCGATTATGTAACGATAGGTCCGCCAAAGGGTTGTTTGAAAGTATTCGCAGGTTACGACGTAGCATATGTGGAGCGGGGAAAGCATCATGCCCGCATAACCGGAGGCGTAAGCCAGGGCCGTGACGGCGGCGGCGACATGCAGACCGGGATTTTCACCAATGAGGGCAAAAACGATGGGAAAACTGGCTCCGACAAATCCGAAGGCCACCCCCGTCGCCATCCCGGAAATGAAGGGAATGACGGCAATGAGGAGGACAATGGGAATCCCGTAGGCGACAAACTCATCCCGCATGACGGCCACAATGGTTTTTCCCGATGCCCCCAGAGGATATTGCAGGACGGCGGAAAATACCTGGATGCTGATCACCAGGAGGATCATGTTCCAGGCATGGGGTTTCCCGAGGAATTTCAGCGTATCCTTCCAGGCTTCGCCACAACCCCGGAAAGCCATGGCCGTGGCGAGAATAAGCCCCGCCAGCATGGCCAGAAGGCTGGCAAGGCTCCCGGAAAAGCCTTGGAAAGGAAGAAGAACGGATCCGGCTATGGAGATGACGATCAGCAGGATGATGGGGCCGCTTCCGTACAACAACTCGGAAACGGGCAGGGGACCGTTTCCCCCGGCGACCGTCTCGGCGACGCTCTTTTTCACCTTCTTCATTATGAAGAGATAACCGCCGGCTAGGGCGGCCAGGGTAAAGGGGGCCTGGATGATAAGGAACAGCTCAAATGGCAGGCCGGAATAGCGGATCGCCAGGATCACGCCGGGATACAAGGGCCACCAGTATTCCCAGATATGACGGAACCAGTAGTTGACTGCCGCCTTGAGGGTGCCGCCGATGCCCTTTTCACTGTCTACGGAATCCACGAGGGGCGCGGAAAACAGCGCCCCTCCCGGCATGGGCAGGAGGCCCACCAGGGCCGGCAGCCCCACATAGAGTAGTCTTCGGTTCTTCAACCATGATTTCATGGCTTCCAGTATCTGGTCTATCCTCCCCGTTCTGTTGAGTGTTTCAGTAAAAAAAAGAAGCAGGAAGATTACTACGGGCAGGAGGTAGTTCTCCGGTTTTTGGAAGGATGACAACTGGTTGAGGATGTCCCGTCCGTCCATTCCCGCCCAGAAGGACAAAGTTATGGAGGAAAAGAGGATTGCCAGGCCCAGGGGCAGGCCGAGGCGATTGGCCGTGAGAATCGCCAGGAAGGTTACTCCGACCTTGACGGCGGCGGGGATGATCATCAGGTATGCATACATGTCGGCCCCCTATATCAGGATAGATTCATCAACGCAAATATCCGTCGGGATTAGATTGCATTTTTATCCAGAGTTTTGATATTCCCCATAACAAGACGGATTGGCAATAACGAGTTTTAGCTAGCTTTGGGGAGGATAATTTAGATTGAGTCATCATCTGGTAAAGACGGGTTACACCGCCCTCGTCGCGCGTCTCAACCGCTTTTCCCAGGGGGCGGCGCCTTCGGAGACGCTGTTTGCGATTCTGAAGATCCTGTTCAGCGAGCAGGATGCCGCGCGGGTTGCCCGGCTTCCCATCCGTCCCTTCACGGTTCGGCGGGCGGCGCGGATATGGAAGATCAAGGAAGGGGAGGCGCAAAAGATCCTGGATGATCTGGCGGACCGGGCTATCCTTCTTGATCTGGAGAAAGACGGCGTTGCGACCTATGTCCTTCCACCGCCCATGATCGGGTTTTTTGAATTTTCTCTCATGCGCCTCCGGGGCGATCTAAACCAGAAGGTTCTCAGTGAGCTTCTCCATCAGTATGTACGGGTGGAGGACGATTTTCTGAAGGAACTTTTCACGAAGGGGGAGACTCAGGTGGGGCGCATCTTTGTCCACGAACCGGCCCTGCCCGGTCCGGAAAAGCCGGGGGAGGGGAGGTCCGGAGGAGAACCGAGAATAATGACGACGACGGCGGGGGTCACCGCGGATGCCGGCGATCACGGCCATCAAGGGGCGAATGAGGTAGGAAGTCTCTGCATCCTCGATTACGAGCGGGCCACGGAGGTCATCAAAACGGCTTCCTATCGTGGGATCAGTCTTTGCTACTGCCGCCACAAGATGGCCCATCTGGGCCGGGCCTGCGATGCCCCCCAGGAGATCTGCATGACCTTCAACGAACCGGCCCGGGCGCTGATCAAACATCAACACGCCCGCGCCGTGAGCAAGGAGGAATGCCTGGATCTCCTCCGGATCGCCTGGGAACACAAACTCATCCAGTTCGGTTCCAACGTCCGGGAAGGGGTGGGCTTCATCTGCAATTGCTGCGGCTGCTGCTGCGAGGCCATGGCGGCGGCGAGGCGCTTCGGTCTTCTCCATCCCATCCATACAACGAACTTTCTGCCCGTTTTGGAGACCGGGAAATGCAAGGGATGCGGCCGGTGTGTTTCCGTCTGTCCCGTGGCGGCCATGAGTCTCGTGACCGCCAATGATCCCCGGAAGCCCAAAAGGAAGGTGGCCCGCCTGAGCGAAGAGCTCTGTCTGGGATGCGGCCTCTGCGTCCGGGAATGCCCTGAAGGGGCCATCGCGCTCAAGGAAAGGGCCCAGAGGATCATTCCGCCCCTGAACGCCGTCCATCAGGCCGTGGTCATGGCCGTCGAACGAGGGAAACTGCAAAATCTCATCTTCGACGATCAGGCCCTGGCGAGCCATCGGTTCCTGGCGGCGATCCTCGCGGCGATCCTGAAACTGCCGCCGCTCAAGCAAGCCCTGGCGAGCGAGCAGGTGAAGTCCCGCTATCTCGAAGCCCTGATCCGGCGGGTGGGGACTCCCTAACAAATTCCGGGTCGCGCCTGGATCACCCTGGGCAGGCCATCGGGATTGATCCCTCAGGAAATATCTCCATCGAAAAATCAGGGGCGACGACAGTGTACGTGATCGGCGGCGACCCTCATGCCGTCCGCCCCGCCATCGGCCGGGGGGAATAAAGGCTACTCTTTAGTTCCGGGATATGGTAATAGCATCCTTCGCCATGCAGGCCCGCCAGTGGCGGGCGGGGGTGCTTTTTTATGATGAATTAATTCAGACGGCATCGTAAAAAGATCCGCAGGCGAGGCGCACGCATCCTGAGGAATGAGGCGTACTGGGACGTACGTCGCAGTGACGAAGGATGAAGCGCAACGAAGCATCCGGACTTTTTACGATGCCGTCAATTCAAATATATACGAGCGAATTATGGGGTGAAGCAATTGGACAGGGAATTATGGAGCGACGCCGTCCGCGGCCTCGTCCCCTACCGCCCCGGGGAGCAGCCCTCCCCGGGGGAACGGGTGATCAAGCTCAACACGAACGAGAACCCCTACCCGCCGTCCCCGGCCTGCCTGAGCGCCCTCCGGGAGGGGATCAACGCCGATCTTCGCCTTTACCCCGACCCGGAGGGGAGGAGGCTCAAGGAGACCATCGCCGCCGCGTACGGCCTCGGGGCGGAAAACATCTTTCTCGGCAACGGTTCGGACGAGGTCCTGGCCCATGCCTTTCTCGCCCTCCTCAAGCAGGGGCGGCCCATCCTCTTCCCGGATATCACCTACAGCTTCTATCCCGTCTATTGCGCCCTGTACGGGATCGCCTACGAGACCATCCCGCTTGACGGGGCGTTTCAGGTGATCGTGGCCGACTATGACCGTCCGAACGGAGGGATCGTCCTGGCCAATCCTAACGCCCCCACGGGGATCGCCATCGGTCTCGCCCAGATCCGGTCGCTTTTGGAGCAATCCCCCCGCTCCGTAGTTCTGGTCGACGAGGCCTACGTCGATTTCGGGGCCGAGAGCGCCGTGCCGCTGGTGGCGGAATACCCGAATCTCCTGGTCGTCCAGACCTACTCCAAATCCCGCGCCCTGGCCGGGCTGCGGATCAGTATGGCCTGCGGCGCCCCTTCCCTCGTCACCGCCCTGAATACGGTCAAGAACTCTTTCAACTCCTATCCCCTCGACCGGCTGGCCCTCATCGGGGCCGAGGCCGCCTTCCGGGACAAAGAGTATTTCCATAATACCTGCCGCCGGATCATGGAGAGCCGGGAGTGGCTGGCCGGCAAACTCCCGGACCTGGGTTTCGAGGTCCTGCCATCCCGAGCCAACTTTCTCTTTGTGCGTCATCCCTCCCGCCGGGGCGGGGAGTTGCAGCACCGGTTGCGGCAGCGGGGGATACTGGTCCGTCACTTTCCGGCCCCGCGGATCGAGGATTTTCTCCGTATCTCTATCGGCACGCCGGAGGAATGCCGGACCCTGGTGGAAACCCTGGGAGAGATCCTGGCGCATTAGTCGTGACGAAGTAAAAAAGGCGACTTCGCGACGACTTAGAGATACTCATGGCGCTTTTCCGTCTCCAGGGCCTCGACGGCCTTGCGGACGTCCTGAGATGATCCCCGCCTACAGACGAGCAGGGCATCGTCCGTCTCCACGACGATGAGGTCCTCCACACCCACCAAGGCGACGAGTTTCCGGGGCGAATGAACCAGGCAATCGCGGGCGCTCACGTTGATGAGATTGCCCGGGGTCCGGGCGGCGATCCCCGCGCCGTCCTTTTCCGAGACCTCCCACAGGGCATCCCAGCTTCCCACGTCGGACCAGTCGAAGTCCGCGGGGATGATCAGGACGTCCCGCGCCTTCTCCATGACGCCGTAATCTATGGAAATGGAACGGAAGCGGCCGTAGGCGGCGGCGATAACCTCCGCCTCCGCCGGGGTGTCCAGGGCGACGTCGATCTCCCGGAGCCCCGCGTAAATGTCCGGCAATGAGGACGCCAGCTCGTTGAGGATCGTTGTGGCCCGCCAGATGAACATCCCGCTGTTCCAGTAAAAGCCCCCCTGGGCGATAAAGGCCCGGGCCGTGGCGGCGTCGGGCTTCTCCCGCAGGGACGTGACGCGGAAGATCTCCTCCTCCCCCTTCCGGGCGACGGGCTGGCCCCGTTCGATGTAGCCGAAGCCGGTTTCCGGTCCCGCCGGCCGGATGCCGATGGTGACCAGATGCCCGCCCTGGGCGGCTACCTCGGCGGCGGCGGCCAGGACGCGCCGGAAGGTCGCTTCGTCCCCGATCCGGTGGTCCGAGGGCAGGACGGCCATGACGTCATCGCCGGCCCGGCGCCTCACCACCAGGGCGGCCAGGCCGATACACGGGGCGGTGTTGCGGCCCACCGGCTCGATGAGGATGTTTTCCTCGGGGATCTCCGGGAGTTGGGCGATCAGCTCCCGGGCATGGGCGGCCCCGGTGACGATGAGGATCTTTTCCGGCGGCGTCAGGGGGAGCATCCTGGCCACCGTTTCCTGGATGATGGTCTTTTCGCTGCAAATATCTAGGAGATGCTTGGGGAGACGGTTCCGGCTCCGGGGCCAGAACCGGGACCCCTTGCCTCCCGCCATGATGACGGCATACATGGTTTATACGATCCTTTCTTTGTACAGGGTATTTTCACCGGGGCGAAGGGGGCCGTGGCGATCCCCCGCCGGCGTTGCCCAGCCTTTCCCTTACCATGAAACGCGGGAGATTTCATCAGTTATCCCGGTCTGTCCGGTCATTTCCCCCCGCTCTTCCTGCAAATATGGCGAAACCGCCCCCTTTTTTTGCTGCGGAGCGGAAACGGCCAGATTTTTCTTGCTAATAAAATCAATGTGGGTATCATAACCCGTGAATGATATAACTATCTTCAGCCTACGGGAGGAGAATGAGTTATGGTCGCTACCCCGCAATATGAAAAAGGCAAGCTCTACAATATTTCCGTTATTGACTTCCGAAAGGATCCCAATCAGCCCCGCAAATACTTCGATCCCGAGGCCCTGGAAGAACTGGCCGCTTCCATTCGGAAGCACGGCATCCTCCAGCCGGTCCTCTTCAAGCCGGCGGAGCAGGGCTGGCTTACCATCGTGGCCGGAGAGCGGCGCATCGAGGCGGCGAAAAAGGTGGGTGTGAACATCATCCCGGGCTTGATGGTGGATGGGAGCGCCGACGAGATCGCCCTGGTGGAAAACCTCCAGCGCAAGGACCTGACCCCCGTGGAGGAGGCGGAGGCCCTGGAGAGGATGATGAAGAACCACGACTACAAACAGGAGGATCTCGTCGGGGTGGTCAACAAGTCCCAGTCCATGATCTCCAAGATCCTCTCTCTGACTCGCCTGCCTCAGGAGATCCGCGACGAATGCCGCTGCGATCCAACGGTGCCCCGGGCGGTTCTCATCGCCATCGCCCAGAAGAAACAGGAACGGGCCATGCTGCGCCTCTACCGGGAGTATCGGGAAAAGGAGTTGACCCGGGAGGAGATCAATCGGGAGGCCGGGGACCGGAAGGGGAGAGCCCCCGATCAATATGTAGCCTTGATTGCCGATATGGAAAAGAAATTGGGCCAACTGGACCGGAGCGCCTGGACGGAAGAGGAAAACACGGCCTTCCGGGATGGCCTTGCCAACCTCCGGGAGACCGTCGAGCTTCTCCTCGATCCGGAGTCGCCGACACCACTGCGCGCGCCGGCAAAATCGCGGCAACTGTCGTGAATAGCATAACGATAACAATAATTTAAGTCGTATTCCCCGGGGAATATTTTTCCCGACTTAATTCAAGCGAGAGGAAGATAGAGTATGAATATCGTCGCTTCTTCCCGCTGGCTTGCCGACTTTGCCGGGAGCCTAATGCCGAGTATTTCCTGTCCCCGTGCCGTATGGATGTAAAAAATGCCCTGTCAACCGCATCAACGCGGCCTGGCGGTTCCGCCGCGCTTTCTTGCCGGTCGGTTTTGAGGAGCGTCAGGCCCACATAGGAGACCCATTGTTGCTATCGGCTATTGAAGAAAATCGACGGCAGGTTTCCAGAAACACCGAAGCCAAGAAGAAATCACGGCTCGGCCAGTTTCTGACGCCGCAACGCATCGCCGTTTTTATGGCCTCTCTCTTTTCCGACCAGAGCGGCCACTGCCGGCTGCTGGACGCCGGCGCGGGCATAGGATCTCTGTCCGCTGCGTTTCTGGAACGCTGGACAGCCGGAGAACTACACTTTGACGACGTTGATCTGGTTGCCTTCGAAATTGATCCGACGCTGCATCCAAACCTTTGCCATACCTTCCGTCAATATGCATCCCTTGACAACTTCAGGGTACGGATCATCGGCGACGATTTCATTCATGCCAGCGTGGGCTCTCTGACGGGAGACCTGTTTTCCCATTCGTTTCCACCATACACGCACGCAATTCTCAATCCGCCCTACAAGAAGTTGAACAGCTTTTCGGCGCACCGACTGGCGTTGCGCCGTGTCGGCATCGAGACGGTGAATCTATACTCGGCCTTTGTCGCCTTGGCCCTCGCACAGATGACGCCGGGCGGTCAGCTTGTGGCGATCATTCCGCGGAGCTTCTGCAATGGGCCATACTACCGCCCGTTTCGCGACTTCATCTTTGCCCGGGCCGCCATCCGTCACATGCACCTTTTCGAATCGCGAAGCCAAGCGTTCAAGGATGACGACGTCCTACAGGAAAACATCATCATCCTGCTGGAGCGAGGCGGCCGGCAGGGGCCGGTGACGGTTTCGGCTTCGACCGATGACACCTTTGCCCGTTTTTCCCGGCACGAACATCCCTTCGAGCGGATCGTCTTCCCCGATGACCCGGAGCGGTTCATCCATGTGCCCACCTCGCCTGATCACAATCTTATCGATCTCTCGCCGGCAATCCGCCACCCCCTGGCCGATCTCGGCATCAAGGTTTCGACGGGGCCGGTCGTCGATTTCCGGCTGAAGGAGCACCTGCGCGCCATGCCGGGTCCGGGTACGGTTCCCCTCCTCTATCCGGGGCACTTTATCGGCCAAGCCGCCGCATGGCCCATTGCGGGCATGAGGAAACCGAATGCCATCGCGCGTAACGCCGACACCGAGAAATGGCTTTATCCCTCTGGTTGCTATTGCGTGGCGCGGCGATTTTCAGCGAAGGAGGAAAAGCGTCGGGTTGTGGCGAGCATGGTTGACCCGCGCATCTTCGGAGATGCGATAATGCTGGGCTTCGAGAATCACCTGAACGTCTTTCATGACGACAGGCACGGCCTGCCCGAGCCACTGGCCCGCGGGCTGGTCATTTATCTGAACACAACGGCCGTTGATGAGCATTTTCGGCGCTTCAACGGCCACACCCAGGTCAATGCAACCGACCTCAAGCTGATGAAATACCCTAGCCGCGACGCGCTGATCCGGCTCGGCATGTGGGCCATGCGACAAGGGACGCTCACGCAGGAACAGATTGATGCCAAGATAGGAACCCTGATCACATGACGAACAACAGAAACGATCACATTGAGGAGGCGCTGCAAATCCTCATAAGCTTGGGCCTTTCCCGGGCCCAGCAGAACGAGCGGTCCGCTCTTTGCCTGCTGGCCTTGCTGAACTTGACGCCCGATAAGCCTTGGACGCGGGCCGTGAACCCGCTCCTGGGCATCACGCCCATCATGGATTGGGCAAGGGAGCACTACGAAAAGAAATATGCTCCGAACACCCGAGAAACGGTGCGGAGGCAGACCATGCACCAGTTTGTGGATGCCGGGCTTGCCCTCTACAACCCGGACAAGCCTGACCGGCCGGTGAACAGTCCCAAGGCCGTATATCAGATCGAACCGGCGGCGCTGATGCTGCTGCGCACCTTCGGCAAGCCAAAGTGGCATGCCAATCTGACGACCTATCTGGCCAACCGGGAAACGCTGGTCACCCGTTACGCCCGGGAGCGAGTTCAGAACCGTATCCCCGTCGAGATTGCGAAGGGCAAGCAAATTACCTTAAGCCCGGGGGAGCATAGCCAGCTTATCCGGGCAATCATCGAGGATTTTGCCCCGCGCTTCGCGCCGGGCAGTGTGTTGGTCTATGCCGGAGACACCGGCGAAAAATGGGGCTACTTCGATGCGGCGCTCCTGGCCGGACTGGGCGTCAAGGTGGACTCACACGGTAAGATGCCCGATGTCGTGTTTCACTTCCCCGCGAAAAACTGGCTACTGCTGGTGGAGTCCGTTACCAGTCACGGGCCGGTGGATGGCAAACGACATGACGAACTTGCCGGGCTGTTTGCGGGATCAAAGGCCGGTTTGGTCTATGTGACCGCCTTTCCCAACCGGGTGGTCATGAGCCGCTACCTGATAGAAATCGCATGGGAAACCGAGGTGTGGGTGGCTGATGCGCCTTCGCACCTGATCCACTTCAACGGCGAGCGTTTCCTTGGCCCTTATCAGCGCCGCCCTGGCAAATCTTTCAATAAGCCGATCCAGCGAACGCGGAAGATGCGCCGCTGACTTGTGACCGTAACAGGGTTATTTCCGGAATAATTGAGGAATTGAAGAATTACATCACAGAATTGGGTTTCGATCAAACCCCGGATTCCATCATCCCGAGCGAATTCAACCCTCGCATCATCATTGAGGCGAAGATTACGGAAGACGACGGTACGTCGTCACAAAGGCGGATGGTATCATTAACCGAGGGCCATGCTAAATCCTTATCATGAAGAGATTCGAGAGATAGCCATTCTTTTTGCCCACTCCGGCGCCAGGGAGGAGCGGGGAAACCGGGCCTACGCCGTGGCGGCGGCGATACTCCGCCCCGACGGCCCGGAGCGGAAATTTTCGTCCCTGATCAATTATGCCCATTTTACCGCCATGGACCGGAGCCGCTCCAATCTTTCGCGTCCGGAACTGGCGACGGCGCCGGAAGCACCGGAGGTATTAAAGGAACTCCAGACCTTCCTGGGTGATGCCCCTGTTGTGCTCGTTCTGCCCCAACGGGACAGTTTTCTCACATTGAAGCGGTTTTGCGGTCCCCGGCGGATTGTGGATTTAGGGTTTGCCGCCGAGTTCTTCCTTCCCGGTCTTGATTCTCTATCGCCGAAGTATCTATGGGAGCGTCTCCACCGCCGTTCACGCCCGAAGGTCTCCTTCAGCGCCGGGGAAGGGGTGGAGCTTGCCGTCGATCTCATCCGTCATCTCTGCCGTTATCAACTCAACGACCGGGAATCGCCCCGGGCGGCGGCCCTCCGCTATTATCTGGTGAAAAGCGATACCCTGTTCGGGACGGTTTTTCTCCATTGTGCCCAACGCCTAACGGACTATTTCGGCGATCTTATAAGTATCCGGCAGGATAACGACACCGCCGCCTGGCGCCCCTTTTTGCCTGACGCGAGCAAGGCGCATCGCCGCGCCGTGGCGGCTACCGCTTCCTTTCAGCCCGTAGATCCTCAGGGGATGGCGGCTATCTTTCGGGGTATGGCCGGGAAGATCAAGAATTTCGTTTATCGCCCCAGCCAGGCGGCTTATGCCGGTCAGGTCGCGGCCGCCCTGAACGACGCGGCGGTCCTCACCATCGAGGCCGGCACGGGGACGGGGAAGACCCAGGGGTACCTCCTCCCCCTGTTTGAATTCCTCGATCGCAATCCAGAGGCCAGGGCCGTTGTTTCCACCTATACCAAGAGTCTCCAGAATCAGATCCGAGAACGGGAGATCGGTTTCATCACCAAGGCGATCAAGGCCTACACGGAGATCCCCGTCACCCTCCTCAAGGGCAAGTCGAACTATCTCTGCGCTGAAAAGCTGGATCACGTCTATGAAGAAGTCTGGCGGGGGGCTGAACTTATGGCCTGGCTTTACTGCCTCAATCTCCTCTTTCATTTTCGGGAGGCCGACGGTGACCGGATCGGGGGACGGATTCGCCATTTTCTCGACCACCGCGGTTTCTTGACGAAACTGCATCGGGAGGTTTCCGCCCGGTCCGGCTGTCACGGAAGGCACCGGCAGTGCCCCGCCCAGATCATCACCGCCGAGGCCGTTAAAGCCCGCCTGGTGATCACAAATCACCACAAACTTGCCCTCCTTGCCCATGATCCGGTTTTGAGCAAACTCTTCCGGATCTTTGTTATCGATGAGGCGAATCATTTCGAGGATGCCTGCCGTAGCGCTTCCGCCCTGGAGATAGATTCCCGGGATATCGCCTTGGCGGTCGATTATATCGCCACCGCCGCCGCCAAACTCCAGGACCGGGCGGCGGGTGATATGGGGGAAGAAATAGGCGCTATCCTGGCGGCCACGGAGGATTTGCATGTGGCCATAGACGGCTTCGGTCGGGCCTTGCGAAAGATCAAGGCCGATTGCGGCAACATTGCCGCGGCCGGAACTTGCCCGCTCCCCGCGGCGGACGCCGCTTACCTCGACGGCCATATCCATACGCACCTGCGCCTGCTGCGGGAAATCCTGCTGATGATCCATGACCATCTAGCTTGGCTCAAGGATGATGACATCTGCCGCCTCCTGAAGATCCCCAGCCGGACTCGGGAAAGGCTGAAAAACGCCCGGGGAGAAGTGGCGGATCAGGCCGATCGATGGCTGGAGATGGACAACATGATCACCCGGCCGGACCGGACCACGGCCTTCACGATCCTGGTCCGGCACTGGACCATCGCTGCAGCTCCTATCGATGTGTCCGACCCGATTCGCCGGGATTTCTACGGGGACACCAAAGGTCTGATCTATACGGCCGCGACAATCCGACACGGAGGAAGCTTCCGGGACTTCAAGAAAATCGTTGGCCTGGATCGTCCCTTTCCCCTGGATGAAAAAGGAGAAATATGGCGGGAATTCCGATTTGCCGCCATCCCCTCGCCGTTTTCCGGCGCCAACAGGGAGGTGCTGCTTCACCCCGATGCGGTCAACGGCCGCTATGAAAACAAGGAACAGTGGCTCGATGCCGTGGCGAAGGTTCTGCCGGGACTGATCCAGCGCCACCACGGCGGCACCCTGGTGCTTTTCGCCAGCTATAACGACCTCGAAGCGGTGGCGGCGAGGATCGGGACGGAGATCGAGGCCCTGGGGTTTCCCCTCCTGGTCCAGCGCCGGGGCGCCCCGACCGCCGATCTCTGCGACGAGTTCCGGGAGATCAGGGAAAGCGTCCTCTTCGGCGTCGACAGCTTTTGGTATGGGGTGGATTTCCGGGGGGATACCCTGACGCAGGTGGTGATTACGCGCCTGCCCCTTGCCAGTCCCGCCGATCCCCTGCAAATCGCCCGCCGCCGGACCATGACGCTGGGGGAATATCAACGCCGCTACAACTATGATGCCGCCATCAAGATGAATCAGGGTATGGGCCGCCTGATCCGGAGCGAAACGGACTACGGGCGCATCGTCATTCTGGATTCCCGCTGGCGCAGCCAGGGTGCTTCCGGTGGTTAAAGATATACGTAAGGATGAAACGCCCAAAAAAGATGTTTACATTACGATCGAAGTGAAAAGGTCGCCTACACATGGGATGAGAGAAAGGAAAAGAAGTGGCTAATATTATTGAATTATTTACCATCGGTTTTGCCGGGAAGTCGGCGGAGAGGTTTTTCACGCTCCTGATGGAAAACGGGGTCCGGCGGGGGATTTTTTTCGCTGCCGGGGCGATCTCCGGAAAAAAAATGTTCGCCCCGGGGAAAAGTATGTTATGAAGCATGATCAGCTTCAGGAGGGGTGCTTATGTCCATGGTAGGTAAGAATGTCGATGCGCTCTGTACGCGCTGCGGCCTGACCCTGGCCCATATCGTCCTTTATGAGGTCGGGGGGGTGATCGCCCGGGTGAAGTGCAAGACCTGCGGGGCGGAGCACAAATACCGGGGCGCCAAGGTCCGGGACCGGAAAGGCGAAACCGGCGGCGACCGTACCCGCCGAACCGGGACGAGGGCCGCGGAAGAAAGCCGGCAGGCCGAGGCGGTGGAGACCCAGCGCTGGCTCCAGCGCCAGAACGAACTGGGGAAGAACACCCCGATACGACCCTACCGCATGACCGATCGTTACCAGCGCGGCGAGGTCATCGAACATCCCACCTTCGGGATCGGCTTCGTGGAGAAGATCCTGGAAGATCAGCGCATGGACGTGCTCTTCAAGGGCAGCCTGAAGCGCATGGTCATGAGTTTGCCGGCCAAATAGGCATTCCGCGTCCGCCGGATATGGGCCCGTCGCCGGCGCCCTGAGCTTCGATTCGGGAGAGAATCCGGCCCAGTATCGCCCTGAGCCTCTCAAAATAGGCGCCGAAATCCTCCTCCCCGGCCAGATAGGGCGTCATGACGGTTGATCTCAGCACCAGGACCGAGGGCGTCTTTTCCCATTCCCGATCCGCAAAGCCGCATTTCCGGATAAAATCCAGGGGCCTGTTTCCATATTCGGCGGGGGAGAAAGCCGTCTTGGAGACGATAAAATCCTTTTTCATCAGGTCCCCCGAGATATAGGAACATGCTTCGTAAATGGCCTGATTCAGCTTGTTCATGGCCTTCAGGCTCGGGTTCCCCACCTCCAGAAGCACGTAGTCCAGGATGTTCAGATCCGGTTCGGCCAGGACCACAAACCGGTATCTCCGGCCGCTTTTCGTCACCAGGGGCGCCGCTGCGGTCATGCCTGCGGAGAGCATGTTCGTGGTTCTGACGGTGCGGCCCAGGAGCCGGCCGTATCCATCGATGTTCAACGGCAAAACCCGATGGGCGGTCCAGGCGGCCGCGGCGGCGGCGCCGGGCTTCGAGCCCTCGAGAACATAGTGCCCGATGCTCACCGGGGCCTGGGCGCGCAAGTCCTGCACATAGGCGGCATGGAAGGTCTGGACGGCAAGGATGCGCTTGTCTTTGAACACGACCGCTCCGGCCGGATAGGGGATGTACCCGAGCTTGTGGCAGTCTATGGTTACGGAATCCGCCTGGGGAAGCGCCTTGTAGGCCTCATAGACGCTTTCCTGGGGCCAGGCGGCGGCCGCGGGAATCCGGTAGGCGTTGACGGCGGCCTGGCGGGCCTCGTCCAGGGTCAGGAAGGCCCCGCTGGGGTTGATGAACATGCTGCGGATATATCCGCCATAGGCCGCATCCACATGGTAGTAGAAGCCGACCCCCCGGGCGGCGTATCGGTCCCTCAGGGCGGCGATCCGGTGGGTTTCATCCACGGCCCCTTCCTCCGTGCTGCCCAGGACCGATACCACGGAGGAAGG